>JAGNNB010000011.1 GCA_017990865.1 Lysobacteraceae bacterium | reverse complement strand
TCAGATACACGCCGTCGGCCTGCGCGATGATGCGCAACGAACCGCTGACCAACGTGCCAGAAACCGGCGCCAAATTCGCCCGCGCGAATTGGAACGGCAAGGTCTTGGCCGGTGGCGGCGCCTTGGGCGGCGGCGTGGCGGTACAACCGGCGAGACCCGCGACCAGCGCGACCGCGAGGAGCGCGCGGCTTGAGCGCGAGACAGAGCGCGGAATCGACATCTGCTTCGGCGCGAAAGCGTGCATCGGCATGCGGACCTTTCGTTTGCGGGGGACACGCAGCTTAGCGCGTCGCTCCCGCCGGAGAAACGTCGCGTGCGGCGACGTTCATCGTTCGCACCGATACCGTGGTCGAAGGCTCATCGCGTACCGCGCGGCTTGCGGCCCGAGCCGAGTTTGCGGGTGACGGTATTGCGGCCCAGCCCCAATCGCGCCGCCGCTTCCGTGCGATGGCCGCCGGTGCGCTCCAACGCCGCCTCCAACAGCACGCGATCCAAGCGCCCGCGCGCTTCGGCATGCAGATCGTCGCGATCGGCCGAGAGTTCGCGTCGCGCCCAGGCGGCGAGCGGCGTTTCCCAATCCAGCGTATCGCCCGCTTCCATATCGCCCGCCTGCGCAGCGGCAGAAGCCCGCGAAGGCAAGGACATCGGCGCGAACACCGCGTCCAAATCCGCCGGCAGAATCCGCTCGCCGGGCGCTAATGCCGCCAGTCGCCAACACAGATTCTCCAATTCGCGCACGTTGCCGGGCCAATCGTAGGCCTGCAGTCGCGCCATCGCCGCGGATGCGAAGCGCTTGGCGGGCGCGCCCAGCTTTTGCGCCGCAGCGCGCAAAAAACGCTCGGCCAGCGGCGGAATGTCTTCGCGCCGCTCGCGCAGCGGCGGCAGCCGCAGCCGCACCACATCCAAACGATGCAGCACATCCGCCCGGAAGCGGCCTTCGGCCACCAAGACGTTCAAGTCTTGATGCGTCGCTGCGATCACGCGCACGTCCACGCGGATCAATTCGCGACCGCCGACGCGGAAGAACTCGCTCTCGGCCAGCACCCGCAGCAGGCGCGTCTGCAGCGGCAACGGCATGTCGCCGATTTCGTCGAGAAATAGCGTGCCGCCCTGCGCTTGTTCGAAGCGGCCGATGTGGCGTTTGTTCGCGCCGGTGAACGCGCCGGCCTCGTGGCCGAACAATTCGCTTTCGAGCAATTCCGCGGGAATCGCCGCGGTGTTCAGCGCCACGAACGGTCGCTGCGCGCGCGCGGATTCGCGATGCAGCGCGCGCGCGACCAATTCCTTGCCGGTGCCGGTTTCGCCGGTGATCAACACACCCAGCGGCGCTTGCGCGAGCCGGCCGATCGCGCGAAACAACGCGCGCATGGTCGGCGCTTCACCGAGCAAGCGCTCGCCCGCATGCGCATCGCTCGCGGCGACATGCCACGCCTCGCGTTGCGTTTCGGCGTGCGTCTCGGTGCTGACGGCGCCCGCGCCGCGCGCAGTTTGCAGCACGCGCGCCGCCAAACCGACCGCCGCATCCAGATCGAAGGGTTTGGACAGGAATTCGTGCGCGCCGCCGCGGAACGCGCCTGCGGTGCTGGCGATGTCGGTGTACGCGCTCATCACGATCACCGGCAACTGCGGCGCCTCGCGCTTGATCGCCTCCAGCAAGGCCAAACCGTCCTCACCGGGCATGCGCACATCGGTGAACAACACCTGCGGACGTTCACCGCGCGCCAACGCTTCGCGCACCGGCTCGGCGGCTTCGAAGCTGGTCACCGCGTAACCCGCTTCGCGCAGAGCCGTCGCCAATACGAAACGCACCGTGCGGTCGTCGTCCACCACCCAGACCATCGGTGTCGCATGCTCTCTCGATGCTGCGTTCGTGGGCATCGGCATGTCCTCCGCGCGCGTCATGCATCGTCTCCGGCACCGTCGGCCACGCCGAACGGCAATTGCAGCGCGAACACCGTATGCCCGGGTCGCGAACGATAGGTCAAGGCGCCGCGATGCTCGCGCGCCACTTGCTGCGCCAACGCCAAGCCGAGCCCGGTGCCGTCGGCGCGGCCGCTCACCAGCGGCAGAAACACTTGCTCGGCCAGCGATTCGGGCACGCCGCGACCGTCATCGTCGATCTCCAACCGCAACGCTTGCGCATGCACCGCATCGCCGATGCGCACGCCGTACTCGATGCGCGTGCGCAAGCCGACCTTCGCGGCGCCGGCTTCGATCGCGTTGCGCACCAAATTCCACACCGCTTGCGTCAGGCGATCCGCATCGCCCAGCAACTCTGGTAACGACGGGTCGTAATCGCGAATCAACTTCACCGCCCAACCGGCGTCGCTTTCGGCCAAGCGCAGCACGCGTTCGAGCACGACATGGATATTCAGCGATTCGTGACGCCGCGTGGGCTGCGGCGACAGCAGACGGTCGATCAGATCGGTCAAGCGCGCCACTTCCGATTCGATCAAACCGGTCAACTCGCGCGATTCGGCATCGCCCGCACGCCGGGCCAACAACTGCGCGGCGCCTTTCACGCCGGCCAGCGGGTTGCGCAACTCGTGCGCCAAGCCCTTCAACGACGCCGACAGCGCCGAGGGCAATACCGCCGCCGGATCGTCGCCCGGGAATTCGTCCACCGGATGCGCCTCCACCCACCAACCCCCGCCGTCGCGCCGCGACAGCAGCAGATCGGCATAGTGCAGAGCCTCGTTCCCCGGAAACGCCAAACGCAGCCGCCGCAACCGCAGCGGATCGCCCTCCGACGGTTCGGCGAACCACGACGCCAACCGCCGCGTCTCGGCCTCCAACGCCGCCAACGGCAAACCCGGAAGACGCCGCGGGCTCACCTCCAGCCAGCGCCCGAACGCCACATTCGCCCCCACCACCCGACCATCCGCATCGGTCCACGCCACGGGCGTGGCGAGGGCGTCGAATGCGTCGGCATGGGGCGGAGAAGCGGCGGGGTTGGCGGGCATTGCACCAATATAGTGCATAAACCGAGCGAATCTCCCCGTTCCGAACAACACGATTTGTCGAAGCAAGCTTATGCGGGGAGGTTCTATGCGGCTCGCAACGGCTGCATACGAATACATCGCCGCAGCGACCCTGGCTGCTTGATGGAAGCCGTGGCATGTTGCCGGCACTTGTATCGCCCTCGACCGGGAGACTCCGTTGAACGCTATCGCTCCTCCGCTGTTGTTGTGCCTTCTCGCGCTCGCGGGTTGCGCTTCGCAGGTCGCTTCGGATACGCCGTCGTCCGGAGATGCCGCGAGCGTGTCCACACACGCAACCACACCCCCAGGCCTAGCCGACGCATATCGCTCGCTCAAGATCGCGGACTCCGGGCCGACCCGCTGGTGGCACGGCGCGACGGTGTACGAAGTATGGCCGCGTTCGTTCAAGGATAGCGACGGCGACGGCAACGGCGATTTTCGCGGGATGATCGAGAAGTTGGATTATCTCGATGAGTTGGGCGTGGATGCGATTTGGTTGACGCCGGTGTTCGAGGCGCCGTCGTATCACGGTTACGACTTCCAGGATTTCTACGCGATCGAACAAGACTACGGCACGATGGCCGACTTCGAAGCGTTCGTCGCCGAAGCGCACAAGCGCGATATCAAGGTCATTCTGGACTTGGTGCTGAACCACATTTCCGATCAACACCCGTGGTTCGTGAAATCCGCGCGCAAGGAAGCCGGTTACGACGATTATTTCGTCTGGCGCGAGCAGCGGCCGGCAGGTTGGGGTCAAGCGTGGTCTTCGACGCCGAATCCCGAAGCGGTGTGGCATTGGAACGCGACGCGCAAGGCGTATTACTACGGCGCATTCGGCGGGTCGCAGCCCGATGTGAATCTGCGCAACCCCGCGGTGGTCGCGGCGTTAAACGATGTGGCCTCGTTCTGGCTGAAAAAAGGCGTGGACGGGTTCCGCCTCGACGCGGTGCGTTACGCGATCGAAGACGGCCCGCTCGCGGGCCAAGCCGACACCGCCGCCACCATCGACTACTGGACGGTCTTCGCGCGTCATGTGAAAGCGATCAATCCCGATGCGCTGCTGGTGGCCGAAGCCTGGGCGCCTCTGGATGTCGTCGGTCGCTATCGCAACGGCGGCAAGGGCCTGGATGCGGCGTTCGATTTCGATTTCGGCGAGACGATCGCCGGCGTCTTGATTCGCAACCACGCACAGAAGGCCGATTTCGGCACCGCCAGCGCCGCACCAGCCGAACGCGGACGCGACGCTCTATGGACGAATCTGCAGCGTCGCGCCGATGCCGCGCCGATCGGCTATTTCTCGCCGTTCCTCACCAACCACGATCGCGATCGCGCGATGTCGCTGCTCGGCGGCGATACCGCGAAAGCGAAGATCGCGGCCAGCGCGTTGCTGACCTCGCCTGGCGCGGCGTATCTCTACTACGGCGAAGAGGTCGGCGCGTCGCAAGCGGCGAGCGGCGAAGATCGCTATCGCCGCGCGATCATGCCGTGGACCGACGATGCGCACGCGGGCTTCAACGCCAGCGGCCGTACCTGGATCGATCTGCCGCCGCCGCAGGGCTACCGCGGCGATCAGGGCGCGTGGTGGGCGAAGTATTGGGCGCAATTGCGCGGCAAAGGTCATTCGGTGTCGGCGCAGGCGGCGGATGCGAATTCATTGCTCGCTCACTACAAGCGTTTGCTGCGCGTGCGCAACGCCAACCCGGCGTTGAAGCGACCGGACGAACTGCGCCACTACCCCGTCGACAATGCCGACGTGTGGCTGATGCGCGCATTCGCCGACGGACGCGACGTGTGGGTGCTGATCAATTTCGATGCTGCGAACCCATCGACCTTCGCGACGCCCGCGGAACTGCGCGGCGATCGCAGCGATCGATTGAGCGGCGAAACCAAACGCATCGGCGAGCGGCTGACGCTCGCGGCGGGCGAGACCTTGATCTTCTGATCGCGATTCGCGTTCGCCGAAGGCTTGGATCTCAAGCCTTCGGCGAATCGGCGATTGTGGGTTCGATCACGGCGTTCTTCGTGCCCACGATCAATAACCAGAAGCAAATGCCGATTTCGCCGAGCGTCGCCGGCAGCGTGACCACACCCGACAAGGCGCTTTGCGCGTAGTTCGCGAACAGCGTGTCGCCGAACAATTGGATGAGATAGCCGAAGCATCCCAACATCAACAATATGCCGAGAGTGCGCGGCAGAAAGCCGGATTTGTAGACCAGATAGCCGAACGGCAGCAGCCACAATCCCCAGAACAGCATGGCGACGGCGATGCCGTTGTTGTAGGCATCCAGCGACAGCATCACCATCGCATCGCGCTGCTCGACGGAGAACGCGCGCAGATAAGCCGCATCGCCGAGCAAGCTCAACACATCGAGTTTGTGCGTGAGATTGAACAACGAGATCGGCACGCTGGCCGTCGCGAACGCGACCATCAGCGCGGCGGCGCGCGAAGACACCGCACCGAGCAGGCGATGCAAGGCCAGCGGCAGCAGCAGAAACGCGATATAGCCGAGGAACCCGGCGGCGATGCCGAGCCGGAACAGATCGGTATGTTCGACGAGATTGCGTACGGTCGCCGTGGCATCGTCGCGCACGAATAACCGCGACGGCACGTACATCAGTCCGAAAACCCCAGTGAGCACCACGATCAGATAGATCGCACCCGCGGTCCTGGCGAGCGCTTTGTGGTTGGGACGTGGCGCGTTCGCGGGCATGGGACGAGACTCGACGACGGAAGGGGGCCGCGATGCGACGCATCAGAGTGTTCGTCGCGATGCGTCTTGTCATATGGCGAAAGTATCGGTCGGCCGCGAAAGACGCGTCGGCTGTCGTCGCTGAGCGCACTCGACATCGACGGAGCGCTCCGGCCATCGCCGAGCATTGGCATCGGGCGCGCGTCGAAACTACACTGCGGCGATGACGACCTTATCCGCCTCCCGCGCACGCATCGCCCTCGCCCTGCTCACCGCAGCCTGCATTTGGCCCGTCAACGCCCTCGACGGCAAATGGACGCCAGAACAAGTGCTGGATTTGGATCCGGCGTGGCTGAAACGCCAAGGCCTGACGCTGCCGCCCTCGGCGCTGTGGGACGCGAAGCGCGGCACAGGTTTGTTGACCGGCACGGTGAACATCGGCGGCTGCTCCGGCGCGTTCGTGTCGGCGTCGGGGTTGATCGTCACCAACCATCATTGTTTGTTCGGCACGGTGCAGGAGCACAGCACGCCGCAGCGGGATTTGATCGCGAACGGATTTCTCGCGCGCAGCCGCGCCGAGGAATTGCCGGCCAGCACGCTGCGCGTTGAGATTCCAAAACGCTTCATCGACGTCACCGCGGACGTGTTGGCGGCGGTGCCGGCGGACGCTTCGCCGCGCGCCCGCGCGGACGCGATCGACGCGAAGAAGAACGCGCTGGTCGCGCAATGCCGCACGCAGGCCGATGTCAAATGCAAGATCGCGGCCTTCGACGACGGCGTGCGCTACACGCTGATCGAATCGATCGAGTTGCGCGATGTGCGTCTGGTCTACGCGCCGCCGCGCGCGATCGGCGAGTACGGCGGCGAGATCGATAACTGGTCGTGGCCGCGGCACACCGGCGATTTCGCGATCGCGCGCGCCTACGCCGGCACCGACGGTCGCCCGGCGGACCGCAGCGAGGCGAACCTCCCCTACGCGCCCGAGTTCTATTTCCCGATCGCGCAGAAACCACTGAACGAAGGCGACTTCGTGATGGTCTTGGGCTACCCGGGCGTTACGTATCGTTCGTTGATCGCCGAAGAAATGCGCGAGCGTCGCGAACGATTTTTCGTTCGTCGCGAGGATGTCTTCGGCGAGTGGATCGGCATTCTGGAACGCGCGGGCGAAGACGACGCGCAGGGCAAGATCGCGCTCGCGGCGAATCTCAAAGGCATCCACAACCGCTACAAAAACGCGCAGGGGCAAATCGCCGGACTGGATCGCGGCGCGATCGTCGCGAAGCAGCGCGCGCACGACGATGCCGTCGCGGCCTGGTCCGCATCGAATCGCGCGCATGCGGCGGCGGTGCCCGCGCGCGAAGGTCTGCGCGAGGTGCTCACCGAACGCGAAGCGACCTGGGAGCGCGATTTTCTGCTGAATCTCATTCCCTTGGGCGCGGAATCGCCGGCCGGCGGCATTCCGCCGCTGCCGAAAGCCTTGTTCTATGCCGCAACCTTGGCCTACCACACCGAAGAACGCGCCAAGCCCGATGCCGCGCGTGCGTCGGGTTTCGCCGACGCCGATCGGAGCAAAATCCGCGAACGTTTGCGGCGCGAACAGTCGCAGTTTTTCGCGCCCGCGGATCGTCGCGTGTTCGCCGCATTGGTGCGGCGCGCGTTGGCGCTGCCCGAAGGCCAACGCATCGCGGCCGTCGATGCGCGCTTCGCCGGCAAGACGACAGACGCCATCGAACGCGAGATCGCCGCGATGTACGCGAACAGCGCGCTCTTCGACGCCGATGCCCGCGAGGCGATGCTGGATGACTCCGCACAGACATTGGCGGCGCGAAAGGATCCGCTGTTGGCGTTCGGCGCCGCATGGGCCGACGAAGTCCGCGCACTGCGCGAACGCGAGCGCGACTGGAACGCGCGCGCCGCGCTGCATCGCCCGATCTGGCGACGCGCCGTGGCCGCGCACGCGAAGGCGCCGATCGCGCCCGACGCCAACGGCACCTTGCGCATCAGTTTCGCGCATGTGCAGGGCTACGCGCCGCGCGACGGGCTGCGCTACACGCCCTTCACCACCCTCGGCGGCGTGTTGGAAAAACACACCGGCCGCGAACCGTTCGACGTGCCGGCGAATGTCCGCGCGGCCGCTGCGTCGCAGCCGTCGATGACCGTCAATTTCTTGGCCGACGGCGACACCAGCGGCGGCAATTCCGGCAGTCCGGTGATCGACGCCCGCGGCGCGCTGGTCGGCATCAACTTCGATCGCGTGTGGGAAAACGTGGCCGGCGATTTCGGCTTCAATCCCGAAGTGTCGCGCAACATCAGCGTCGATATCCGCTATCTGCTGTGGATGCTGCGCGATGTGGAACATGCCGAGAGTTTATTGCGGGAACTGCAGCCGCGCATGCTGCACTCCTCACCCCGACGCGCCGAGCGCGCGCCGAGCGGCGCGCCCGACAGCCCCAGGCGCTGACCCGCCATTCGTCAGAACCGTCGCAAGGCCCGGCCGAGGTACCGCTAGAATCCGGGCTACCGCGAAGCGGAGCGGCAGGCCGCGACGTTTTAGCGACTTCGATGCATCTTGGCGATCGATGCGCCTGGGCGTTTCGGCCCGCACACGGATATCAGGACAATCCCTACGAGCGGCATGAATCTCACCGATCTGATCAACCGTCGCGACTCGGTCGACAAAGCCGAATTGGAAGCGCTGGCCGCGGTGCTGTGGCCGAAGCTCGAACGTTTGGCCGCGCGACAGTTGCAGGGCCGCAGCGGTTTGACGCTGCAGGCGTCCGACTTGGCCCAGGACGCGTACATCGCGTTGATGCACGAATTCCCCGGGCGTTTCAACGACCGCGAGCATTTCTACGCGCTGGCGGCGCGGATCGTGCGCAACATCGTGGTCGATTATTTGCGGCGGCGCGGCGCCGATAAGCGCGGCGGCGGCTTGCCGTTCGAGCGCCTGGATCGGGTAGAACACGAGGTGGCTGGGCCGCTGGACGACACGGTGGACTGGATCGCAGTGGACGCGGCGCTCACCGTGCTGGCCGATCGCCACGAGGCGGCCGCGCAGGTGGTGGAACTGAAATTCTTCGCCGGACTGACCAACGAACAGATCGCCGAAGCGATGCATTTGTCGCGCGCGACCGTGATCCGGCACTACCGCTATGCCCGCGCTTGGCTGATCGATCATTTCGAAGCAGGCCCTGACGTGGGACAGATCGCGGATGCGTGAGCAGGACGGGGACGACGGGGCGAGCGCGCCTCAGACCACGAAGATTCCACGCGATGCCGCCGCCGAAGCGCGGTTATTCGATGCGCTGTGCGAGCTGGACGGCGACGCCTTAACCGCACGACTACGGGCGATCGAACACGACGACCCGGCGCTCGCCGCACGGCTGCGTCGCTTATTGGAGATCGACGCCGAATACGCCGAGCACACCGCGCGCATGGTCGCAGGCGAGGATATGCCCGATGCGACGCAGCGCATCGGCGATGGCGACGACATCGGCGCGTTTCGGCTGTTGCGTAAGATCGGCCGCGGCGGCATGGGCGTGGTGTATTTGGCGGAGCGCCGCAGCGGCTTCGTACAGCAGGTCGCGATCAAACTCATGCCGCGCTTCGCGATCGATGCGCGCAGCCGCGAACGTTTCGCGCAGGAGCGTCGACTGCTGGCGCAGCTTCGGCATCCCAATGTCTGCAGCATTCTCGACGGCGGCGAGTTGGACGACGGCACGCCGTGGCTGGCGATGGAATACGTGCAAGGCGAGAGCCTCTGCGCCTGGTGCGCGCGCCATGCCGTTCCGCTGCGCGAACGAATCGAGCTGTTTTTGCAGCTCTGCGATGCGGTGCAGTACGCCCACCAGCAACTCGTGATCCATCGCGATCTGAAGGACAACAATGTCCTGATCGAAACGATCGGCAACGGGCGCGCGACGGTGAAGCTGCTGGATTTCGGCATCGCGAAATCGCTGGAAGAAACGAGCGAAGACAATCGCACTGCGGCTCAGGATCGTTTTTTCTCGCCGATGACCGCTGCGCCGGAGCAGATCCGCGGCGAACGCGCGACCGTCAGCGTCGATGTCTATGCGCTCGGCGCGCTGTTGCATCAGCTGCTCTGCGGCTTCCTGCCGTTCGCGCATCCGCGCCGCGATCCTGCGGAACTGCAGCGCGCGATATTGGAGTTGGTGCCTCCGAAGATGAGCGATGCCCTGGAACGCACGAACAGCGCCACAGGGACGCAGTCCGAGCAAAGACAGCCGACACAGCCGCCGGTGCCCGCACGCGCGCTGCAGGGCGAATTGGACGCGATCGTCGCGCACTGCCTGCGCAAAGCGCCGGAAGAGCGTTACGACGATGTCGGTGCGCTCGCGCGCGACCTGCGCGCATGGCTGTCCGGACATCCGATTTCGATTTCGAACGACGATCGCTTCTACCGCATCGGCAAGTTCGTTCGTCGCAATCGAGCGCCGGTCGCGCTGACGGCCGCCACCGCATTGAGCGTACTGGCCGCGCTGGGCATCACGCTATGGCAAGCGGCGGAACTGCGCGAGCAGCGCGATGCCGCAAAAGCGGCGCAACAGCGCTCCGAGATCGATCGCGATCGCGCGCGCGCGGTCGCCGGCTTCATGCGCGATACCTTCGAGCAGGCCGATCCGGGCAAAGCATCGGAGGGCGGGCTGCTTGCGCGCGAGTTGATCGAACGCGGCAAGCGCAGGCTCGATCGTTTGGGTGGACAACAGGACGTGCAGGCCGAGCTAGCGCTGCTGTTGGCCGAAAGCGATGCCGGCATGGGTCTGGTGCAGGAAAGCGATGCGATCTACCGCGCGCATGCGACGGCGATCGACACGCTGTCATCGACCGACCCCAAGCTGCAGTGGCGAGCGCGACTGCTGCGGGTTTCGAACGACATCGTCCTCGGCGCGGACAGCCCGCGCTTGGATGCGGAACTGGTGCAATTGCAGCGGCTCGCCGATACACCGGATGCGCAGGTGCAGTTGGCGTACCAGCGCCAACGTCTCTATGCGCGACGCTCGCAGTTCGAACTCGCCGCAAGCACGCTCGAAGACGCTTGGCGACGATATGCGTCGGGACTCGGCGAGGACTCGAAACTCAGACTGCAGATCGATCTCGCCCGCGCGCTGATCAGCGCCGAGCGCAAGGAAGATGCGCGCCGGATCAGCGGAAGCATCGATCGCGACGCGCTGTATCGACAGGACCCCGATCTACAGATTCGCGCATTGAGCCTGATCGCGTATGTAATGAGAGAACACGAGAGCGATCGTGCCGCCTTGGCCGAGGTGATCGCGCGCTGGCAGCGCACCGCCGAGCGGCTGTACGGGAGCGAATCGCTGCCAGCGGCGCGCGCTTACTTGTGGGCGGTCGGCGTGACCGAAAACACCGACGAGCAAGATGCGTTGATGCGCAAGGGCTACGACATTCAAATCGCAAAAACGCCGCCTATTTCCAGCGCGCGCGCTGAAGCCGAATACAACATGGCGATCTTCTACCTCGATTTACGCGAACGCCCGGATTTGGCCGAACCGCATCTGGCGAAGGCCGTCGAGATCGGCCGCAGCGTGTCCTCGCGCGGCCATGCCGACGTCAGCAAATTCGAACGCACGTGGGCGAGAACCTTGAATGGCCTGGGCCGCTATCGCGAATGCCTCGATCGGCTCTCCGACCCACCAGGGCAGCCGGAGGCGGAGTCGGACGCGAAGACGCTGAGCGAACTGCGGCTGGAGCTGGCGAAAGCCAACATTGCGCTAGGCCGCACCCCGAACGCCCGCGCCGAGGCCGCCGCGATCACCGCACTTTGGCAACGACTCGGCAAAAAGATGCCCGATGCGCTGGCCAAGAGCTTGCAAACGCTGATGCCTCCGCAGCCGAAGTCGGCAACGACACCGGTATCGAAACCAGCCGACGAACGGTGATCCGATCCTGCGCTCGATTTCGCTCCCTCTTGCATCCACATCCGTGTCGATCCAAAGGAGCCCCCCCTCATGGTCCGATTCCTCCCCCTCCTTGTACTGCTCCTCGCCTGGGCGCCGGATGCGCTCGCCGTTTTCCCGCCTTGCCCTAAAGCGCCCATGCGGCTGACGTCGCTGGACAACGGCGGCGCGTCGAGCGGCACGCCCTGGTTCAATGCGCACTATTCGGAGCTGCGCACAAGCAGCGGCCCGACCCGACCCGATACCGGCAAGTGCGAAGACCGCCGCCCAGTGGTCAGCAGCAATTCATCGTCCGGCGATCTGTTGATGACCCCGCGGTATGCGTCCAACGCCGATTTCGGCGTCATCGCCCTTCCGAACCTGCTGAAAATGGCAATCGGTGGCCTGCGTCTGCAATACAGTTTGGATTTCGACATCGATACCGCAGCGCCCGCAAGCAGCGGCGATTGGTTCGACATCGTGCAGTTGGAATTCGCGCGCAGCGTGACCAGCGGCAACGCGGCTCAAGGGACGCGATCGTCGATCTACCGCGTGCGTAAAGTCAGCCATGGCAATGGCCAGGTCATGATAGACGTGATCGAATCGCGCGATCTGCCCGACGACATCGCAGTCAAACCACCGCTGACGGATACCGTGGTCGCCACGATACCGCTGACGGCCGACAAGCCGATGACCTCGATGCGTTTGCGTTGGACCCAAACCGCAGGCGTGCCGCTCACGGGCGAACCCGATCCAACGAATACCGGCCAAATTCGCATCGATACCGTCTTCGACGTGATCGGGCCGGACAATCGGGTGCTGTACACAACGTCTTTGCCAGGACAGTGGGCCGATACACTGTCGATCGGACTTCTCGACTATCACACACCGCATTTTTCGGGGAATGGTCCGAGCTCCGACGTGTATTTGGATGAGGTCTGGTTATCGGCGGCGTCCGTCGCAAAATAGCAGGCAATCGCCCCCGCCTCACTTCAGCTAGATAGATGGCTTGACGACGCTTCAACCGACGCTTCCCGCATCGGCGGTTGATCTGCGCGTACGCCGATGACGAACGTTCTGTCGCGACTTCGTACCGTGCGGCAGTCGCTCCTGCGCTCATCGTCGATCCGACGCGCGGCTGATGATCCTTTCCACCGCTCGACTGCGCTACCTGCAATGCGTGCCGCATTGATGGCCATGGAGGCGGGTTTTTCGGCGGCATCGCATCGTGTTTTTGAACACTCCACACCCGACTGCAGGAACTCTCATGTTGAAAAAACTCGCCCCCATCGCCTTGTTGATGGCCTCTATTCCGAATGTGCATGCGGCGACCTTAGCGGGCAAATTTCCGCCCTGCGATGGCCAATCCATCAACTTCGTACCGCTTGCGCAGATGACCTCTTCGCCCTTTATCGTCGGGCATAGTTATGTCGGCCAGGAGTCATTAAAAATCGGCAGCGTCATCGGCACCGGGAACTGCAAAGTCATCTTCGACACGCCATCGGGCGCCAATCAGGGCGTCGCTACGATCAACCTATCGCCTAGCTATGTATCGACGGCCAGCTACGGTATCGCCGTGCTGCCCGAATGGCCGACAGTCGCCAGCCCGAGCCAAGAAGTGGCGTACACGCTCAGCTTCGACATGAGCAGCGTCACGCCCGCGAAAGACGATTGGCTGGACTTGGTGCAACTGGATTTCAAACGTTCGAATCCATTATCGGGTAATGCTGGTTTTTCAACGGTCTATCGCCTGCGTAAAACCTTCGGCTACAACAATACTGCGATCGTCACGCTCATCGAATCGCGGCTGGTCGACTCGGCATCGACCGGGAAAGCCGCTCCGGCCGATCGCGTGGTGGCGACGTTGACGACGAACAGCAACGGCGTCAGCAGCCATTACATCGCGCTGCGCTGGACGCAGAAGGTAGTGCCGTACGCCGACCCACTGCTCGGCGAGGGAGAAACCCCAGCACCGACGGTTAATACCCGCGTGCAATTGCTCGATTCAAACGGCACGCCGCTGTACACAACAAACTTGACCAACGAATTCGCCAATAGCTTCTCGATGGGTCTGCTCAACCACAACACCACCGCGACGGCCTACCCAACCGATGGCATCGTCGACTTCTCGAATACGATGCTGTCGGCGCAATCCATGCCCTGATCGCATGCAGATCGAGATCGGTCAAACCCCGGCGGCGCGTCGATGCGTGCCGCCGGGCATTGCGTCAACAGCAGCGCAGCGCCAACAAGGTGTTGGCCCAGCGCTAGACATCGATGCTGCAGATGATCCTGTTCCGACGCGGATAGCGCTAAGTGAATTGAGCCGTCTTTGCAGCGACTCACGACAGCTTCGGCACTCGTCGCACAACGCGTGCGATGCGAACGAAATAGTCATACAACACCACTTAGGAACATAAAGCATGAATAAGATGGCGATTATCGGAACGACACTTCTAGCGATCGGGCTCGGCATGGGCATGAGCGGCAACGCGTATGCGATCGGTTTCCCGCCGCACGCGTGCACTGCGCAGAATGCGGGCGAAATCTATCTCGTACAAAATGGGCCATACCGTTACGACCAGCCTTACAGCATCATCCAGTTCGAGTGCTACGACAGCCAGTGGATCGTCACCGAACACTATGTCTGCGATTACTACGGCTACGGCTGCATCCAGATGTAATGATTCGACACTCGACGTCAGCGCATCATCGCCTGACAGCGGGCAATATCTCGAATCAACACGCCTCTTGCTTCGAATCTCGCGTTGGGACGACATCGCGCAGACGCGCTGCATCGAGCATCAAATGGGCGGTGCCGGGACGACTCCCGGCACCGTTGTTTTTAGCTTTTCCATTCGTGAGACCTCGTCCATGCACAGCACGACTGTGCAAAGCATGCCGATGCGAAGCGCTCACATGCGATCGACGATGCGCCGACTACGATCGGATCTCGTAGATCGTTTCCCAGCGCAAGGCGGAGCCGCCGTGCCTGATCCTGCTTTTCTCCGAATTCCGCTGACTATGCTGAACCCATCGCTTGCCGATGGATTCAACCGCGACATCCACACGGTCCGTGCATTGAAAACCACCATATCCACGCCTTGGTCTTATCTCCGCTTATCGCCTGATGCGCTGCGATTTTCGAGATTGATTCTGTCGTGACGCCTCATATCAACATGCCCAAAAGGTAACGACAGTACCGCGGCGGCTTCGGCCCAGCGCTGTCCAGGTACTACACCACCTGCTACAACCGCGCGGGCGGCAACCTGATGACCGATTGCAATCTTTGAAAAGCATGAGCGGTCAGCATACGTCGTGCTTCATTGGCCTGTCTGCGCCATTGTGATGCCCGCTGCGGGGCACGAATGCCCCGCAGCGGTACTGCCGGCTCAATTCTCGTACGCCGCTTCGCCGTGCGAGGCGATATCCAGACCTTCGCGCTCGGCTTCTTCGTTGACGCGCAGGCCAATCGTGTATTTGACGAGTGTGAACGCGATCAACGAGACGACACCCGAGACGATGACCGTCGTCAACACGCCCTGGAACTGGATCCAGACCTGCGAGGCGATGCTGTACTCGGTCAACGCCGTTTCGGTCACATAGTCCCAGATGCCCGCGCCGCCCAACGACGGCGCCGCGAACACGCCGGTGAGCAGCGCGCCGGTGATGCCGCCGACACCGTGCACGCCGAACACGTCGAGCGAATCGTCGGCGCGCAACAGTTTCTTCAGGCCGGTGACGCCCCAGAAGCAAACCACGCCGGCGATCAAGCCGATGGCCAATGCGCCTTTGATACCGACATAGCCGCAGGCGGGCGTGATCGCGACCAAACCGGCGACCGCGCCCGATGCGCCGCCCAACATCGACGGCTTGCCGCGCGCGATCCACTCCACTGCGCTCCACGCCAGCACCGCCGCGGCGGTCGCCAGGAAGGTGTTGACGAAGGCCAGCGCGGCGACGCCGTTGGCTTCCAGCGCGGAACCGGCGTTGAAACCGAACCAGCCGAACCACAGGATCGACGCGCCGACCATGGTTTGCGTGAGGTTGTGCGGACGGATCGCTTCGCGGCGATAACCCAGACGCGGGCCGATCACGTACGCGCCGACCAGACCGGCGATGGCGGCATTGATATGCACCACGGTGCCGCCAGCGAAATCCAGCGCGCCCTTGGCCCACAGATAACCGGACTTCGCCAGCACGCCTTCGACTGCGCCCGCATCGACGAACGCATCGGGACCGGGGAAGAACCACACCATATGCGCCATCGGCGCGTAGGCGAAGGTGAACCAGATCGCGGTGAACAGCAGCAGGCCGGCGAATTTCACGCGTTCGGCGAAAGCGCCGACGATCAACGCGCAGGTGATGCAAGCGAACGCGCCCTGGAAGACGAAGAACGCCAGCTCCGGAATGTAGACGCCTTTCGTGAAGGTGGCGGCCATCGCGCCGTTGAGGCCATCGCCGAACAATCGCGCGCCGCCGCCGAAGAACGCATTGTTCTCGGTGAACGCGAGACTGTAGCCGTACAGCGCCCACAGCACCGCGACCAACGAAAACACGACCAGGCATTGCATCAGGACCGACAGCACGTTCTTGCTGCGCACCAAGCCGCCGTAGAACAGCGCGAGGCCTGGCAAGGTCATGAAGATCACCAAGGCGGAGCACACCAGAATCCATGCGGTGTCGCCTTTATCGGCGGTTTGCGTGGGCGCAGCGGCGGGTTCGGCGGCGGCTGTGCCTGCAGCGGCTGTGTCTGCGGAAGCAGGTTCTGCTGCAGCGGACGCATCCGCGAGGGCGGTCGGCGTCACCGCCTTTTCGGTTTGATCGGCGGCCTCTGTTTTGTCGGCTGTTTCGGCTGTGGCCGCGGCGGCTTCGGCCGCCGGCGCCGTTTGCGCGGCCACCGTCAACGTCGCGCCGAAGGTCATCGCGCCGCACAGCAGCGCCAGCAACAATGCACGGGTCCTCGACCCGGACAGCAATCCAGTGTTCATGGGACAGTCTCCGAGTGTGGGTTACAGCGCGTCCGCGCCGACTTCGCCTGTGCGGATGCGGATCACCTGCTCCAACGCGACGACGAAAATCTTGCCGTCGCCGATCTTGCCGGTGCCGGCCGCGCGTTGGATCGCCTCGATCGCCGCGTCGAGCTGTTCGCTCGCCACCGCGGTTTCGATTTTGATCTTGGGCAGGAAATCCACGACGTATTCCGCGCCGCGGTACAACTCGGTATGACCTTTTTGTCGCCCGAAGCCTTTGACTTCGGTGACGGTGATGCCGGACACGCCGATCTCGGACAAGGCTTCGCGCACCTCGTCGAGCTTGAACGGCCGGATGATGGCGGTGATCAGTTTCATGCGCTCTCCCCGTAGTCGATGGCTTGCCGCGATGGCTCGCCGTGATGAGCGCCGACGCCGAAGCCTCGGCGCTCGCGTGCGACCTCGAATTCCCGCGCACCGCCTTGCGGGCGATGCGCGGGAATCGTCGGTCCTTGGGGAACCGCAGCGCAGTCCGACGTGGGGAAGGAAGCTGCGTCCGCGTTTCCCGTGCCTCGTCTCTCCAAACTCTCCGGGCCGCGCGCGATTCGCATCGAACGCCGCGGCCGTCCCGCTCGCACTCTCTACCGGTGTCTCACGCCTGCGCGTTCGCGTCGCTCGACGACAATGCGATCGTCATGAACACGCTGTACGGATCTTCGACGTAATCGCCGAACGGCCCGCATTCCTCGAAACCGAATCGCTCGTACATCAGACGCGCCGGCAGAAACGCATCCGGCGATCCGGTTTCCAAACTCAACCGCCGATACCCGCGCTCGCGCGCCGTCGACAGAATCCGCCGCATCAACGACGCCGCCACGCCCTTGCGCTGATGCCGCGTCGCGGTGCGCATCGACTTGACCTCGCCGTGCGTCGCGTCCAACGCTTTCAACGCGCCGCAACCCAACAATTCGCCTTCGTCCCACGCCGTCCAGAACGTGATCTCCGGACGGCGCAGCTTGTCCAAATCCAACGCGTGCACGCTTTCCGGCGGCGAATGCAGGAACATCTCGTCGAGGTGTTCCTGCAGCAGCGCGGCGATCTCGCTGCCGCGCAAATCGTCGATCCGAATCCGCATGTCGCCCCCGCAACGTCCATCGGTTAACGCCCAGCCATCCCTCCCCGACCCTCCGCTTCGCTACAGCGAAAGGGAGGGATATCTCCATCTTCGCCGTGCGCCGAGGTCCGTAGGCTGGGTCATACGACCCAGCCTACGTTCGCGCATCAGATGGTGTAGTACATCTGATACTCAAGCGGATGCGTCGCCGCGCGGAAACGCGTGACTTCCTGCATCTTCAGTGCGATGTAGCCGTCGATGAAATCGTCGGAGAACACGCCGCCGGCCTTGAGGAATTCGCGATCCTTGTCCAACGCTTCCAAGGCCTGATCCAGGCTGTGGCAGACGGTGGGGATGTTCTTCTCTTCTTCCGGCGGCAGGTCGTACAGATCCTTGTCGCTCGGCGCGCCCGGGTCGATCTGATTCTTGATGCCGTCCAGACCGGCCATCATCAGCGCGGCGAACGTGAGGTAGCCGGTGTTCATCGGGTCGGGGAAGCGAATTTCGATGCGGCGCGCTTTCGGATTCGCCACGTACGGAATGCGGCACGAAGCGGAGCGGTTGCGCGCCGAATACGCCAACATCACCGGCGCTTCGAAGCCCGGCACCAAGCGCTTGTAGCTGTTGGTAGTGGAGTTGGCGAACGCGTTGATCGCGCGCGCATGCTTGAAGATGCCGCCGATGTACCACAGCGCAAGCTGCGACAAACCGCCGTAACCGTCGCCGGAGAACAGGTTCACGCCGCCCTTCGCGAGCGACTGATGCACGTGCATGCCGCTGCCGTTGTCGCCGACGATGGGTTTGGGCATGAAGGTCGCGGTCTTGCCGTTGCGATGCGCGACGTTCTTGATGATGTACTTCATCGTCAGCAGTTCGTCGGCCTTCTGCACCAGCGTGTTGAACTTGGTGCCGATTTCGCACTGGCCGGCGTTGGCGACTTCGTGGTGATGCACTTCCACTTCGATGCCGACTTCGGTCAGCGTCTTGCACATTTCCGCGCGCAGATCGTGCAGCGAATCCAACGGCGCGACCGGGAAGTAACCGCCCTTCACCATCGGCCGGTAGCCGGTGTTGCCGCCTTCGTATTCGCGGCCCGAGTTCCAATGCGCTTCTTCCGAATCGATGTGGAAGAAGGTGTGGCCCATTTCGTTGGCGAAACGCACGCTGTCGAAGATGAAGAATTCCGGCTCGGGGCCGAAGAACGCCTGGTCGGCGACGCCGCTGGCCTTCAGGTAGGCTTCGGCGCGCTTGGCGACGCCGCGCGGATCGCGCGAGTACGCCTGCATCGTCGCCGGGTCGAGAATGTCGCAGGTCAACACCAGCGTCGGGTCGACGGTGAACGGGTCGAGGAACGCGGTGGCGGCATCCGGCAGCAGGATCATGTCGGACTCGTTGATGCCCTTCCAACCGCTGATGGACGAGCCGTCGAACATCTTGCCGTCCTCGAACAGGCCGGGCTCGATGATCGACGCCGGGAAGGTGACGTGGTGCTGCACGCCGCGCATATCGGCGAAACGCAGGTCGACGAATTCGACTTTATGGTCCTTGATCAATTTTTCGACGTGGTCGAGGGACATCTTCGGAGGCTCCGATGGGTGAGAAGGATGTCCGATGTACCGCAAGGCGCGTGCCAGCGCCGAGTCGCGCTAAACTATTGATCGTAAAGGTCGGGGACCGGTACCGCGCACAGCTCTTGCACTTTTTCCGTGCAAACTGAGCGCCGAATCCCCGATTTGGGGCTAATGCCGACACCATCAGGACTTTCGCTATGCGTACCGTTTCGCTTATCGCCGCCATCGGATGGTCGCTCGCCATCGCACCCGCTCAGGCGCAGACCGCCTCGACGCCGGACACCGACCGACGCACCTGCCTGGTCCTCAGCGGCGGCGGCGCCCGCGGCATGACCCACATCGGCGTGATCAAGGTGCTGGAACGCGAACGCATTCCGGTGGATTGCATCGTCGGCACCAGCATGGGCGCGGTGGTCGGCAGCTTGTACGCCAGCGGTATGAGCGCCACCGAGATGGAAACCCAATTGCGCGCGCTGGATTGGGACACGATGTTCGTCGATCGCATCGATCGCCGCACGTTCACGCAACGGCGCAAGGAAGAAGACCGCAGTTTTCTCGCCAAGGGCGGTTTCGGTCTGCGCGACGGCAAATTGACGGTGCCGCCTTCGGTGTTCGAAGGTCAACGCTTGGCGGTCGCGCTGCGCGCCGCGCTGTTGCCCAGCGCGAACATCGCGCGCTTCGACGACTTGCCCATTCCCTACCGCGCCATCGGCACCGATCTGGAAACCGGGGACGCGGTGACGATGGATCACGGCGATCTGGTCAATGCGGTGCGCGCCAGCATGGCGGTACCGGGCGCGTTCGCGCCGGTGACGTACGAGGATCGCTCGCTGATCGACGGCGGCGTGTCGCTGAATCTGCCGGTGGAAATCGCGCAGGCCTGGGGCGCGAAGCGGATCATCGCGGTAGACATCGCCGCGCCGCTGAAAAAACGCGAACAACTCACCGACCCCTTCAGCATCACCGATCAGATGGTGAC
>JAGNNB010000237.1 GCA_017990865.1 Lysobacteraceae bacterium | reverse complement strand
CTCCGTGCCGACGCTGAGCGACGAGGAACTCGGCCCGGACGACACGTTGGCGCTGGGCTTCACCTCCGGTACGTCGGGCACGCCGAAAATGCTGGCGCTCAAGCACGAACCCTATCTGCATAGCGTGCGTCTGCTGCTGTTGAATCTGACCGACCCACCGCGCGAGCGTTCGCGCACATTGGTCGGCATCCCGCTCTCCGGCGCGGGCAGCGGCGTGGTGTTACCAACGCTGCTCAGCGGCGGGCAATTGGTGCTGCCGTCGGCCTACACCGCCGATGCCTTGATCGACGCCCTGCGCGCGCATCGCCCCACGCACATGTTCGTCACGCCGAGCCTGCTGATCGATCTGCTCGATCACCCCGATCTCACGGTCGATGACATGGCGAGCATGCGGCAAGTCATCTACGGCTCGGCGACGATGCCGGTGGCGAAGCTGCGCGAGGCGATCGCGCGCTTCGGTCTGATCTTTCAGCAGGGTTACGGCATGTCCGAAGCCTTGCCGCCGATCGCGATGCTGTCGCCGGAAGAACACGTCGACGATGGCCTCCCGCCGCCGGACAGCGTACTGTCTTCGTCCGGTCGCATCGCGCGCGGCGTCGGCTTGGAAGTCCGCGACGACAACGACCGTGCGGTGCCGGCCGGTACCATCGGCAAAATCTGGGTGCGCAGCCCGACCGTCTTCGAGGGGTATGTGGACAGGCCCGATCTCAATCGCGACGTCTTGCGCGACCGCTGGTATTTCACTGGCGATTACGGCTATTACGACGCGGCCGCGAGAATCCATGTCCTCGACCGTCAGCAGAATGTGATCGACTTGCCGCAGGGGCGCGTGTATCCGCGCATGGTCGAGGATCGCGTCCACGAGTGCCCGCACATCAAGGAAGCGGCGCTCGTCCGCGCGCGCGGCCAGGTCTGGTTGTGCGTTTCGCTGCGCCGCGCGAGTCGCGGGCTGGACCCCGCGCTGATCGAAAGCGAGGTCATGGAACGCCTCGCCACGACATTACCGGAATGGCAGTGTCCCGAGCGCTTCTTGATCGTCGACGAATTGCCGCGCAGTTTCCTGGCGAAACTGTTGCATCGCGAAGTACGCGACGGCATCGAATCCGGAGCGCTGATCTCTGAACACTGACATGCCTGTGCCTTCATCTGCGCCATCGTCCGAGCATTCGCCGACACCCGCGCCGCGACGGCGGCATCTGTTGAGCTACGGCGGCGGCAGCATGGCGATGGCGCCGTACTTTTTGATCAGCGGTTCGTTCCTGCTGTACGCCACCGCGATCCTCGGCGTCCCGCCGGAAATCGCCGGCATGATCATGGCCGCCTCCACACTCTGGGATGCGGCGATCGATATTCCGCTGGGATGGTGGTCGGATCGCATGCGTTCGCGCCGCTTCGGCCGACGTCATCCGTTCCTGATCGTCGGCGGTCTCGCCACCGCCGCGCTGACCGCCGTGCTGTGGTCGATTCCGCAGGAGATGGGACCGACCGCGACCATCGCTTGGCTCGCGATCTCGGTGATCGGCCTGAAAACCGCGATCGCGGCGTTCGTGGTGCCGCATACCGCGCTCGGCGGCGAAATCGCCGACGATTACGACGGACGCATGGTCGCCCAAGGCTATCGCGGCGCGTTCCAACTCATCGGCATGATTCTGGCGCTGGTCGGCAGCAATGTGTTCTTTTTCCGGCCCACCGCGGAATATGCGCAGGGCCAGCTCAATCCGCACGCTTACGCGCCGATGGGATTCGCCTGCGCCGCGCTGGCGCTGGCGGCGACGCTGTGGACGGTGCTCGGCACGCGCAGTTTCATCCCGAAATTGCAGGCCACGGAGCTGGGGCACGACAGTCTGCGCGCGCAATTCGGCGGCTTTCTGCGCGACGCGGATCTGCGCGCATTGTTGTTGATGATCCTGGCGATCGAACTGCCGTTCCAACTCGTGATCACGCTCGGCGGCCATCTCAACACCTACACCTACGGCATGTCCGGGCCGCAAATGGGGGCACTTGCGTTGGCGGTGCTGCTGTCGGCCGCGCTATCGCAACCGCTGTGGGTGCACGTGAGCCGACGCTACGACAAAAAGCCCGCCTTGCTCGCGGCGGTGGTGCTGGCGATGCTGGGGTTCGTGGGCGGCCCGCTCACGCACGTCGCCTGGGGTTGGTTTCCGCTGGCGCCCGCGCGCGATGCGGTCTGGACCTTGATGCCGTTCCAGATATTGGCCGGCATCGGCGTAGGCGCGTTCTCGTCATTGCCCTACTCGATGGTCAACGATTGCGCGCGAGTCCGCGAGCGCCGGACCGGGCGCTCCGTCACCGGCGGTTACACGGGTATGTATATTTTCGCCTACAAGCTCGGCAGTGGGCTGAGCATCGCCGCCAGCGGCTGGCTGCTGCGCATCATCGGCTTCGATGCAGCCTTGCCTGCGCAAAACGAACACACGCGGTACTGGCTTGCGGTCGCACCCGCGTTGCTGTTGTTCGTCGGCATGCCCGCGGTGTTTTGGGCGTTGCGGGGATATCGTTTGTCGCGTGCGGATTTCGGCAGCGCCTAACGCCACCACGGGCGCGATATCGGCGCGGAGATCGTACGCCGATCACGCTTCCCCCGCCCTCCGGCTGTTAGGATTGCGACGCACCGCCGACGGCGGGCGAATATTCACGGCAAGGGGGGCCGACACCGGGGAGTACAGAATCGATGCCGCCCATCGTCATGGCCGCCCCTGCGGGCGATACCGCACTCGACGCGCTCCGCGTCGATTCGCTCCACATCGGCCAACCTCACGTCGGCCTGCCCCATGTCGAATCGTTCCATATCGATTCGCTCCAGGCCCAGGATCGGCAACGCTGCGTCGAATACGACAAACGTCTGCGCGCGCGATCGGATCGCGATACCGTCTCCGCCTGCGTCGCCGATATTCGCGAGTGGCTCGATCTGGAAGAAGTCCTGCTGCTGAATTCTTCGCTGTACTACAGCGACCAGCACATCATCGCCACCGGTCACGACACCGCCTGGTTGGGTTTATACGTTCGCGAAGGCTTCGCTTACGTCGATCCGATCGTCAATGCGATCGCGCGCGGACATCGTTTCTTCCCGCGCAGGCCGCTGATTCAGTGGCAGCCGGATCGTGCGATCGAGCGCGAGCCGCCTTCGCCCAATCCCCTCTTCCGCCGATTGATCGAAGCGGCGAAAGATTTCAAACGCCCGGCATACGGTTACGCCGGGGGCGAAGTCGTGGGCGGTCGTTTTCTGTTGCTCTCCGCGCCTTCGAGAAAAAGCTGCGCGGACGACCGCCGGTTGCACGTCCTGAACGTGTTGTTCCCATCGTTGATGCGTGCGCTCGCGCGACAACCCGCCGCATCGCAGAACGCGAATTTGAGCGGCCGCGAGACGCGCATGCTCGAATTGCTCGCGGAAGGCTTGAGCGACGCCGAGATCGCCGACAACCTCGCGATTTCGCAGGCGACCGTGCGTTTCCACCTGCAGAACCTGTTTCAGAAATTGCAAGCGCGCAATCGCTGCCACGTGATCGCCCTGGCCTATCGCCACGGATATCTCTCGCCGAATTGACGGCTGACGCGGGCCGCGCATCGGCCGCCCGCGTTCGGCGATTCATTACGCAACCTTCATTTCGCGACGATTCGCTCGACGAAGAAGCGCTTAGCGGCCGCCTGTATTCGGGCGGCTCGCCCTGAACTCAACGGCTGCGTCGACCGCAGCGTCCGGGTCGCCCCGTCAATCGGTCAACGCGCTCAACAAGCCGCCGCCCGACGAACCGCCGCCCTGTTGGAAATACACTTCTTCGTACGGCTGCACCACCACCCAACCCTCGCCGGCGAAACGCAGTTGGATGCTCTCGCCCGAACCGCGGCCGATCAAGGTCTTGATGCTGATGTCGGTGACGATTTCCGGCGACAGGCTGCCGGACCAGGCCACGGTCGCATTCGGGTCGGTGAACACCGGGCCGGTGGCCGCGTTCACCGGCAGCGTCAGCGGCTCGTAATGCGAAGTGATGGCGACCAAACCGTGGCCGCTCAGCTTCACGTTGAAGAGGCCGCCGGTCATCATGCCCGCGGCTTTGCGCATCATCTTGATCTCGTTGGCGATCGTGGCTTCGGTCGCGAGCACGTCGTTGCCGTTGACGTAAATCGATTCGCCCTGCAGGCGCAGCAGCGTGACTTTCTTGCCGACATCGGCCAGATACGCGCGGCCCTTGCCCTCGATCTTCATCAGGGTCATGCCCTCGCCGCTGACGGCCTTTTTCAACAAATTGCCCAGGCCCTGCTCCATCAACCCCTGGCGCGTGAACTTCAGACTGCCTTTGCGCGCGATCATCGAGCCGGCCTTGGCCCAGATCAGGCCGTCGACGCGGGCTTCCAGCATGTGCGAACTTTCCAATTCGAACGCATCCCCGGAGAGGTCTTTTTCTTTCGAGTTGGCGACGAATTCCTGCAGGGTTTTGACGGACATGGCGGCCTCGCGGCGGGCAAATGGAGCGGCAATTGTCCGCGTTCGCGGGCTTGGGCACCATAGCGGCGATCGGGCACGACGTAGAATCGCGGTCCGCCCTCCCTCGCGGCCAGACGATCCATGAACGACGACATCATTCGTACCATCCACCCCCGCGACGGTATGTGGTCGCCGGACGAGACGTGGTATTTCGCGACCGGGCGCAGTGCGATGCGGGTCGTCGACCTCGCCGCGCGCGCGTCCTGGCGACCCCAAATCGCCAGCATTCTCGATCTGCCCTGCGGCTACGGCCGGGTGAGCCGCCATCTGCGCGCGGCTTACCCGGAGGCGCAGTTGTATTTTTGCGATATCGAGCACGAAGGCGCGGACTTCTGCGCTTCGACCTTCGGCGGCACCGCGATCCACTCGCGGCCGGAACTCACCGAAGTCGATCTGCCCCAGGTGGATCTGATCTGGGTCGGTTCCTTGTTCACCCATGTCGATCTGGACCGCACCAGGCGCTGGCTGTGGTATCTGTGCGAACGGCTCAATCCGAATGGCGTGCTGGCCGCCAGTTTTCACGGCGAGTGGAGCCTGACGATGCAGCGCATTTACCCGATGATCGACCCCGCCTCGTGGGAGCGCATCGTCGATCAATACCGGCGCGAAGGTTACGGCTACGCCCCGTATCCCGATTGGCCCGCGGGCGATTACGGCATTTCGTTGTCCAGCCCGCAGGCGATTCTGCAATTGATCCGCGAGATACCGGGTGTCCGACTGGCCGGCTACATGGAGCGCGGTTGGGCGGATAATCACGATGTCGCGATGATCGTCAAAGAAGACCGCGAGCAGCCGTGGACCCCGGAGTTCCGTTCTCGGCGTTGAGGCGTCGGCATTCAGGCGGGCGCTGCATTGCACTGCTCGGTTCGTTTC
>JAGNNB010000236.1 GCA_017990865.1 Lysobacteraceae bacterium | reverse complement strand
CCGTTTCCGCTCTCGCGCTTCCACCATCGTTGATCCAGGAGGGATATCCATGCGTCGTCGTACGAGCATCCGATTCATCGCGTTATTGCTGTTTTTGGCCGCGTTCGGCGCACTGCCGGCGCAGGCGCAATCGACCTACACCCGAACCCAATACCCGATCGTGCTGGTGCATGGACTGTTCGGTTTCGACTCCGTTCTCGGCGTCTACGATTACTGGTACGGCATCGGCGACGAGCTGAGGGCGGGCGGCGCCACCGTCTACACCGCCAGCGTCTCGGCCGCCAACTCCAGCGAAGTGCGCGGCGAGCAGTTGATCCGCGACCTCGACCGCCTGCGCGCGATCACCGGCAAGCGCAAGTTCAACCTGCTCGGCCACAGCCACGGCGGCCAAACCATCCGCTACGTCGCCTCGGTGCGCCCGGATCTCGTGGCCTCGGTCACGCAGACCGGCACGCCGAATCTGGGCTCGCCGGTCGCCGACGGGGTGAGCAATACCTTGCCCCCGGGCTCCCCGCTGCGCGGCTTGGTCGCGGGTTTCGTGAACGCCTTCTCGGGCTTCATCGGCGCGCTGTCCGGCAGCCTGGACCCGCAGGATTCGTTGGCGGCGCTGGGCTCGCTCAACAGCGGCGGCGCGCGCGCGTTCAACAGCCGTCACCCGCAAGGCATGCCGACCACGTCCTGCGGCAGCGGCGCCGCGCAGGTCAACGGCGTCTACTACTACTCGATGGGCGGCACTTCGGTGTTGACCAATATCCTCGACATCACCGACCCGGCGCTGGGCGCCGGCGGGCTGTTCTTCGGCTTCGAGCAAAACGACGGGCTCGTGGGTCGCTGCTCGTCGCATTGGGGCACGGTGCTGCGCGACAACTATTCCTGGAACCACCTCGATGAGGTCAACCAGTTCCTCGGCCTGCGCGGGCTGTTCGCCTCCGATCCGCGCAGCGTCTATCGCGCTCAAGCCAACCGCCTGAAAAATCTCGGGCTGTGAACGGCCGACGCGGCATCCTCGGCGCCGCCGCGCTTGCGGCGGCGATCGCTGCCGGCCTGTGGTGGTGGCGTTCGACGCCGGTGGCCTCGCCCGTGATGGGCCAGGCCAGCGCCACGGCAGCCGCTTCGCACGAACAAATGACCGAACAATCGGCCGCTGCACAAGCGGCCGATCCGCTCCGCAGCGGCTCGCTGCGCGGTACCGAAGTCGATGGCGATGTCCATTTCGACGAGCGCGGCGCACCGATCCCCGATGCCGACCTACGTCGGCTATTCGACTACCACCTCAGTCTGATCGGCGAACAGAGCCTCGACGCCATCCGCGCCGCACTGCGACGCACGCTCTCGGCACGTTGGGACGTGGCGCGCGTCGAACAGGTCATGGCGCTGTTCGAACGTTATCTGAGCTATCGAGAAGCGCTCGCGCAATCGCACATCGCCGACGACCCGGACCCCGCGCGTCGTCTGGCCGAGGCGAAACGACTGCGTCGGCAAACGCTGGGCGAGGCGATGGCCAAGGGCTTCTTCGCGGAAGAAGAAGCGCTGGCCGACCTGACCTTGCGACGCGTTCGCATCGCGAGCGACGCCGACCTCGATCCCGAGCGCAAACGCGAAGCGCTGCGCGCGTTGGACGCAGCGGCGAACTACGACGCGCGCACCGCCGCCGATCTGCCCGAAGTGGCGGCGGCCCAAGCCGCCGAACTGGAACATCGCCAGCTCAGCCCGGCGCAACGTAGCGCCGAACGCAGCGCGTTATGGGGACCGGAAGCGGCCCAACGCCTCGCCGCGCTCGACGCCGAACAAGCGGAATGGGATGCGCGCGTCCGTCGCTATGCGGACGCTCGCGCGCGCATCGCCGCCGACCCGCGCCTCAACGCGCAGACCCACGCACAAGCGATCGCGCGACTTCGCGCCGAATCATTCGCCCCCAACGAACAACGTCGAATCGCCTCGCTCGAAGCGGTGGGACAACTGGAAGCGGCGTTGAGCGGCGGGCAATAAGCCATTGACAGGTTGTTGAAAAACGATCCTCCAGATCGTTTTTCAAGTAGCAGGTCCGGCACATGTCCGGACTCGCTCCCGACGAAACAATCGCTTAAGCGCTTGCCTCATCGACGCAGCCGTCCGTGGCTGCGTTAACGGGCTCTTTTTCAACAGTCCGTTAACGCCGAAAACGCACAGGGCTGCGATCGCTCGCAGCCCTGTCTTCGGCAAGCGGCGCGACCACAGTCGCGCGCTTGAGCAATCGTTACATGCGAAACCGCAAACTGCGCAGCGCGCCCAGGATCAAGGCGCTCCGCTGGCAGTGGCTTTCGCCGCATCGCCAGCGCCACCTTTGGCTTGCGCTTCCAGGCGATCCAGGGTTTGCAGCATCGCTTCCGGCGGCATGTAACCCGGCAACGCGATGCCTTCCTGGGTGACGACCATCGGCGTGCCCTGCAGGCCGATCTTCTGGCCGATCTGGTACTGCATGTTCACCGGGTTGCTGCAGGTCTTCGGGGCGACGGCTTGGCCGCCTTTGGCGTCGGTCAGCGCTTTGCGGCGGTCGGCGGAGCACCAGACGGATTCCATGTTGCGGAAATCCTGGCTGGCGGTGCCGGCGCGCGGGAAGGCGAGGTACTGGATAGCGATGCCGAGCCGGTTGTACTCGCCGATGTCCTGATGCAGTTTCCGGCAATAACCGCATTCGATATCGGTGAAGACGTTGACCGTGTGCTTGGCCTTGCCGACCGGCGCGAACACGATCTTGTCCTTCTGCGGAATCTTCGCCAGCTCATCGCGACGCAGCACGCTGATGCCGATTTGGCTCAGATCGCGCTTTTCCTGCATGTCGAACAACGAACCCTGCAGCAGATATTTGCCGTCGTCGCTGACGTAGAGCACTTGGCCGCCGACGATGGCTTCGCGGAAGCCGGGAAGCGGCGCGGCGGTCATGCGGTCGATTTGGATCGTCGGATCCAGACCCTGCAACGCGGCGCGGGCGCGTCCTTCGGGCGTATTGGGGACCGGCGCGGCGGCGGTTTTGGTCTCACCCGCAGCGGCGGGTTGATCGGCCTTGGCTTTGGCGTCGGGCGGCGCGGTTTGAGCGCAAGCGGAAAGGCTCAAAACGCAAAGGGCGACGGATAACGGCAGTTTCATCGGGAGAGTCCTGGTTGGGGCTTGCGGTGCGATCCTTCGGCTTCGACCGCGTGGAGAGGGCGAGGTTCGACGGATTGTCGCATGCGAAAGCGACTTCGCGGTCCCGGCAAGAAACGCAAACGCGGCGGCATACCGGCCTCGGTCGGGGCAGGCGTCAGGCCTCAGGCGCGCGGGTGGTGCTGCGCATGCAGCCGCTTGAGTTGTTCGCGGGCGACCAGTGTGTAGATCTGCGTGGTCGAAAGGCTGGCGTGCCCCAACAGCATTTGCAGCGCGCGCAAATCGGCCCCGTGGTTCAGTAAATGGGTCGCGAAACTGTGACGCAGTCCATGCGGACTGATCCGCGCCGGGTCGATGCCCGCCACGGCCGCATAGCGCTTCACCCAGCGCCAAAAATCCTGCCGCGTCGGCGCCATGCCTGTCGGGCAGAGGAAGAGCGGCGCCAGCGCCCGCTTGCCCGCCAGCGCGGGCCGCGACTCGGCCAAATAGCGCTGCAGCCAGTGCTGCGCTTCCTCGCCCAGCGGCACCAAACGTTCCTTGCCGCCTTTGCCGGAGACCCGCAGCGCGCCTTGACGCAGGTTGATCGCCGTCGCCGGCAACTCGACCAGCTCGCTCACGCGCAGCCCAGCGGCGTACATCAGTTCGAGCATCGCGCGATCGCGCAGGCCCAGCGGCTCGGCGATGTCGGGCGCGGCGAGCAAGGCCTCGATCTCGCGCTCGCCCAGCGCTTTGGGCAGCGAACGCGGCTGCTTGGGCGCATCCAGCAACGCGGTGGGATCGTCCTGGCGCTGGCCCTGACGCACCGCGCGCGCATAGAAGGCGCGCAGCGTCGACAACAGGCGCGCATTGCTGCGCGGCGAATAACCGTTGCGGGTGCGCGCGGCCAGGTAATCGAACAGCGCGGCGCGATCGGCGCCGACCAAGCCATCGCCCGCGCCATCGCGCCAGCGCGCGAAGCCTTCCAAATCGCGGCGATAGCTGGCCTGGGTTTGCTTCGCCAGGCCTTGCTCGGCCCACGCGGCCTCGATGAACGTCGCGATCGCCTGCGCATCGGCATCGCGCAGCGGCGGCAGCGCAACCGCGTCTTCGCGGCGTTCGGCGGGCGTGCGGGGCAAGGCGTTCGAGCGCATCGGCACAGGGTAGCGCGACGCGGCATCGATGCGCTTTGCGATCGGCGCTTTCTCGTATCCTGTCGCGATGACCGAAACGCCGCCCGCGACCGACGCCGCCGCACCACCGCCCGCAACACCGTCCGAACCGCAGGCCTTCGTGGGCCGACGTATGCTCGCGCTGTTCTACGACCTGTGGCCGGCGGCCGCGATTTGGTTTCTGCTTTCCGCGGTGTTCACCGTGGGCTACACCCTCGCCGGCCACGCCGCACGCGAAAATATCGAAGCCTTCAGCCCACTGCAGTGGGCGCTGTGGTTCTGCTGCTGGCTCGCGACCGGCGCCTACGCCATCGTCAGTTGGCGGCGCGGCGGCCAAACCCTCGGCATGCGGCCCTGGCGCCTGCGCGTCGTAGCCACCGACGGCGAGCGCCCCACGCGCAAGGCCCTGCTCCGCCGCTACCTCATCGGCACCCTCTCCCTCGCCCTCGGCGGCCTGGGCTTCTGGTGGGCCTGGTTCGACCGCGAAAAACGCACCTGGCACGACCGCGCCAGCGGGACGCGGGTGGTGCGATTGGCGAAGAAGTAAGCCAACTTTCACGAGTCGGCAGCCTATGAAGAATGCGTCCAATACTTTCTGCACGAGCAAAGAAAAGTAGGTCGCGCGAAAGCGCGAAAGCAACGGCTTTTCAAGCTAAAACGAAATACAAATGTACGACGGAAAAGCAGATCGCGCCTTCCGGCGCTCCCACAAAAGCGTTGCGTGTCTGAGCCGCGACACGGAACTGCCGCTCGGCGATGCGTATTCGGATTTCCTGCATGAGTTCGTGCGCACGAGCGAAGCGTGATGGCACGGCGCTTGATGAGGTATCGGTCGCGCCTTCCGGCGCTCCTACAAGATCGCTTCGCACCGCGAGTCAGGATCGCCCGAGCCGACCTTTCGCGGCCGGCGTTCGGTGACCGGGTGTTCATCGAAGGCGCAGGGCGATGTCTCGCAAACACTCGCTTCGATCGTGCGGCGGGCCGGGGCCCGCTCTACCCGGATTTCCGCTTGAACATCCACAGCGACAAACCGAGCATGATCGCCGCCGGCAGCAAATACGCGACGCGGTAGTCGAACTTGAACACGCCGGCCATGCGCACGAATTGGGTTTGCACCAAC
>JAGNNB010000235.1 GCA_017990865.1 Lysobacteraceae bacterium | reverse complement strand
GCGCCCATGACGGGCGCATCCAAGCCAGCCCCACACAAGGAGATGTTCATGAAAGATCACGAAACGCGCGTTCTCGGACGCATTCTCGCCGTCGAAGAGCTCGATGCGGTTTCGGGCGCGAGAACCCTGCCCTCCACCGATATGACGGTACTTCCGAGAGTGCTGGGCGGCGGCGAAACGGGAACGATCGAGGATAGCGGCGTCACCGCCGACAGCGGAACGACGGCCGACAGCGGCACTTTGGCCGATAGCGAGACCACCGCCGACAGCGGCACGGTGTCCGACAGCGGGACCGCATCCGATACGACGCCCTCGCAGGATAGCAAGCCGATCTTCGACATCTTGCAACAACCGTGATTGCGCTCGGTGGGCGATCTGCCCTGCGATCGCCGCTCGCTCCGATGCACGACGGCGTCTTGCGTCGTGCATCGGCACTCCGACCGTTGTTTTCGGCGCACGCGTTCCGACGAGCGCATGGGCCGAAGGCGAACGAGGAATGCTCGGCTTCTAATCAACCTCCCAACTTCGAGAACCATCATGCATGACGAAAACAATCGCGTCCTCGGACGCATTCTCGCGGTCGAAGAACTGAGCGCCGTCGCCGGCGCCAAGAAATTCCCGACCGAACCGACCACCGACACCACCGCTTCCTACGATAGCGGCACCGTCAGCGATACCGGCACCACCTCCGACAGCGGAACGGTATCCGACAGCGGCACCACCGCCGACAGCGGGACGACGGCCGATAGCGGCACCACGTCCGACAGCGGTACCGCCGCCGACACCAGCCCGAACCCTGTGGCACGCGACGCGCCGAGCGCTTTCTGATGCGAGCGATTCGATTCCGCACGCGAATCAGATCGCGACCGCGTGCGGAATCGAAACCCGCTGCACGCATAAGGACGTGATTTTTTTAGAGCGGAGCAGCCATGCACGATCCATTCACGTCATGTGGCACGACGGACTCCTCCGTCGTGTATCGACGCCCCGACCGTCGTTTTCGGCGCGCGCGTTCCGACGAGCGCACGGGCCGAAGACGGGCGAAGAACGCTCGGCTTCGAATCAACCTCTTTTTTCGAGAACTTATGATGAACAACGAAAACAACCGCGTGCTCGGACGTGTCCTCGCCGTCGAAGAAGTCTTGAACGTTTCGGGAGCGAGACCGACCCATCCGCTGGTCGACAACATGACGACGGTGGAGAGCGACAGCATCCGCTGGTTCGACGACCCGCAACCCTGATATCCCGCGGCCTTAGCTTTCCGCGGATACGACGTCCCACCTCTTTCAACCTCCAAGAGCAACGACAGGAAACACTCGCATGAACGATACGAACGACAACCGCGTGCTCGGCCGCGTTTTGGCCGTGGAAGAAACCAACGCCGTCGCGGGCGCGAAGCCCACATCGGTACGCGCGGATACGCGGATCGACGTCAACGGCAATCCGGACACGACGCCGACGCTGGACTCCGGCACCACCGCGGACGCGACCAGCACGATTATCGACATCGTGATCTCGCCCTAAACGGCTCGAACGGCCGATCGCGGGCATACGTCGAATCTCCCCGGCGCACGCTGCGATCGGTCGTTCGGTCCTTTTCGTGTTTCGCACCACAGCACCTCCATCCATCTCGACAGGCGATTCACCATGCACAACGAAGAAAAGCGCGTTCTCGGCCGCGTCCTCGCCGTGGAAGAAGTCCGTTCCGTCCACGGCGCCTCGGGGCGCGACACGTTCACCGGCGATCCCGAAGGCGTTCCGGAAACCTCGCCGACGAACGACGTCACCTTCCCGATCGACGACACCAGCAATCCTACGGCCGAGACGACGGTCGAAGCCGATAGCGGAACGGCGACCGACACCAGCGTCGCACTCGATTGTTCCGGCACCCGTCGCGATGTTTTCATCGGCGATGTGGATTGCCCTTGATCGCGATGTGAGCGCCATGGACGGCGCTCATTGCCGATCCAATGTGCGCGCAGCCCATTTACTTTTAACTTGCAGCGATTCGGCGCGAACACGATGCCCAAACTGAAAAGTCTGCTGCAAACCGAAGCCGCGCAATGCGGCCACATCTGTTTGGCGATGGTGTTGGACTACCACGGTCGCCAGATGGACGCGTTCGAGCTGCAGCGCGAATTTCCCTCGTCGATGCGCGGCGCGACGCTGGCCGATCTGATCGACGATGCGCAAGCCGCGGGCATGCAATGCCGCGCGCTGCGGATCGAACTGGAGGAATTGCCGCAGTTGCAGATGCCCGCCATCCTGCATTGGGATATGGATCATTTCGTGGTGCTGGCGAAGGCGACGGCGCGCGAAATCACCATCCATGACCCCGCGACGGGCGTGCGCAGCATGCGCATGAGCGAGGCGTCCGTGCATTTCACCGGCGTCGCGCTGGAGCTTTCGCCGACGACAACGTTCCGCAAGCGCGAACTCGACGGCGGCATTTCGTTGCGGCATCTGGTCGGGCAAGTGGTCGGTTTGAAGCGTTCCGGGGCGCAGATTCTGTCCCTGTCGTTGATTCTGCAGATGTTCGGTTTGCTGACCCCGTTCTACATGCAATGGGTGCTCGACGATGTCATCGTCACCCAGGACATTCCGCTGCTCTGGCTGCTCAGCGCGGGGTTCGTGCTGTCGATGTTGATCAGCGCCGCGATCGGTTGGCTGCGCAGTTGGTGCCTGGCCTACCTGTCCGCGCGCGTGGGGCTGCAGTGGTTCGGCAGCATCCTGGCGCATTTGGTGCGGCTGCCGATGGATTATTTCCAGAAGCGCCACCTCGGCGATGTGGTGTCGCGGATGGAGTCGGTGCACGCCATTCAGAACACCATCAGCTCGAGTTTCATTGAGGCGATCCTCGACGGTTTGATGGTAGCGATCGCGCTCGCGATCATGGCCTCGTACAGCGCGAAGCTGTTGTTGGTGAGTGTGCTCGCGCTCGCGGGGTATCTGGCGCTGCGTTGGGCGACGTTCCCCACGCTCAAGCGTCTCTCCGAGCAGCAGCTCACGGCCGCGGCGAAGCAGAATACGCATCTGCTGGAATCGATCCGCGGCATCCAGGCGTTGAAACTCAACGCCGCGGAGTCGATGCGTCGCGCGACCTTCGATACGCTGATGGCGGACACCACGAATCTCGGTCTGGAGATCCAGCGTTTCGCGCTGAAACTCGGCATGGCCAATCAAACGCTGTTCGGCGTGGAGCGCGTGCTGGTGGTGGGAATGGCGGCGACGCTGGTGATCGACGGCCGCATGAGCGCCGGTATGCTGGTCGCGTATCTGGCGTACAAAGAGATGTTCACCGGCGGTGTGAGCCGCTTGATCGATACCTGGATTTCGTTCCGCACGCTGCGCGTGCAGGCGGAACGCTTGGCCGACATCGTGCTGACCGAGCCCGAGGACGCGGGCGGCAGCGACAGCCCCGATTTGCCGCAGCACCGTCCGCTCGGACTGGAAGCGCGCGGACTGCGTTACCGCTTCAGCGATTCCGACCCGTGGGTGATCGACTGCTGCGATCTGGTGGTCGCGCCCGGCGAAACCATCGCCCTCGCCGGCCCTTCCGGTTGCGGCAAGACCACGCTGATGAAGTTGATGCTGGGATTGCTGGAACCACAGGCGGGCGAGATTTCGGTCGATGGCCGCACGATTCGCGACATCGGTTTGCGTCGTTATCGGCGCGCGGTGGCCGCGGTGATGCAGGACGACCAAGTGTTCGCCGGCACCATCGCCGAAAACATCGCCTTCGGCAGCGAAGCCGCCGATCCCGTCGATATCGAGGCGGCGGCGATGGCCGCCTGCATCCACGACGAGATCGTGCGCATGCCGATGGGCTATCAAAGCCTGATCGGCGATATGGGTTCGGCGCTATCCGGCGGGCAGAAGCAGCGGATCATCCTCGCCCGGGCGCTGTTCAAACGCCCGAGCCTGCTGTTCCTCGACGAGGCGACCAGCCATCTCGACATGGACGCCGAGCATGCGGTCAATGCGGCGATCAAAGCGCTGCGCTTGACCAAAATCGTGATCGCACACCGGCCGGACACCATCGCCAGCGCCGATCGCGTGTTGGTGATGGCCGAGGGTCGCATCTGCGGCGAATATCGTCCCTCGGCGATCCTGGGCGCACCGCCGCCCTCGCAATCCCGGCCGAAAGTGTCCGTGGCCTGATGCGCTGCGGCCGGCCCGGCGTCGGCCCCCTCGCCGGCGGAACCACCGCGTCTTTGCCCGGATGATGCACCGCAACATCTAGGCAAGCCGGCCCGAGCATGCTATTGATCGGTCCGACGATTCGCACACGGCACCGGGGACCGCATGACGGCAGACGCAACGCAGAGTCGAAGCCAGGCGGCGACGTGGGGCGCGTCGCGTTTCGACGAAATGCACGACGCCGACGGCGCGCCGCGGCCGCATTACCGTGTGCTCGACGAGTGGCTGCGCGGCACCCGCGAAGACGCGATCGAGAGCAAACGCCGCGAAGCGGAGATCGCGTTTCACCGGGTCGGCATCACCTTTTCGGTGTACGGCGAAGCCTCGGGCAACGAACGCCTGATTCCTTTCGACATGGTGCCGCGGATCGTGCCGGCGGCCGAATGGCGCATGCTGGAAGCCGGACTGCGCCAACGCGTCCATGCCTTGAACCTGTTCCTGGGCGATGTTTACGGCGAACAGCATATTCTTCGCGACGGCCGCATCCCGACCGATTTAGTGCTCGCCAACGCGGAATATCGCGCCGAAATGCGCGGTCTGCGCGTGCCCGGCGGCGTGTACTCGCATATTTCCGGCATCGATTTGGTGCGCGCCGGCGACGGCGAGTACTACGTGCTGGAAGACAACTTGCGCGTGCCCTCCGGCGTGTCGTACATGCTGGAAAACCGGCGGATGATGGCCCGCCTGATTCCCGAACTGTTCGCGCGCCAGCAAATCGCGCCGGTCGAACGCTATCCGGACGCCTTGCTCGCCACGCTGCGCGAAGCCGCGCCCGAGGGCATCGACGATCCGACGGTGGCGGTGCTGACGCCGGGCGCGGCCAATTCGGCGTATTTCGAACACGCCTTCCTCGCGCAGCAGATGGGCGTGGAATTGGTGGAAGGCGCCGATCTGTTCGTGCGCGACGACACCGTCTACGCCCGCACCACCCGCGGCCCGCAGCGCGTACATGTGATTTATCGGCGGATCAACGACGATTATCTCGATCCGACCGTGTTCCGCCCCGAATCCATGCTCGGCATTCCGGGGCTGTTCGGTGCCTACCGCGCCGGACGCGTCACCTTGGCGAATGCACCGGGCACCGGCGTCGGCGACGACAAATCGGTCTATCCCTACGTGCCGGACATGATTCGCTTCTATCTGAGCGAAGAGCCGATCCTGCATAACGTACCGACCTGGCAACTGCGCAAAGAAGACGACCTGCGCTACGCGCTCGAACGCTTGCCGGAATTGGTGGTGAAGGAAGTTCAC
>JAGNNB010000234.1 GCA_017990865.1 Lysobacteraceae bacterium | reverse complement strand
GTTTCGTGGTCGTGGACACTGTGAAGCCGCGTCCGCGGAGTATAGAACCGGGCTGAACGATGGTCACGACCGCATCGGTGCGCGCTTCGTTCTTGTCGGGGAACACACTGAGCTGGTCGGTGTTCATCGTCACCGGGCGGAGCGCGTCGGCCGGGCTCTCGGCTTTCACCTCGCCTTCCAGCCGGATTTCGCTGTGGTCGGCGCCGATCCAGCCGCGCTTGGAGCGCACTTGCCAGTAGTCGCCCTCGGCGGTCGGCAGCAGGAAAAGCGGCGCGGTCAGCGTCATCGTCTCGTCGTCCGGCCGCCGGCTGAGATTCGGTGCACGCAGGGTGAACGATTCCTTGCCTTTATCGTCCAGTGCGATCAATTCGAAGTCGTGCAGCACGTAATCCGGGCGGTTGTCGTTCGCGACCGCGCGCTCCGGCGGCCGCCGCCGATCCCACAGCGCCCAGCCGCTCAGCAACGCGCCGATCAGCAGCAAAACGAACAACACGCCACGCCGACTCATGCGCGATCGCCCACGACATCGATGCGAGCATCGCCGCGCGCGGCGAGCGCATCGGGCAGCAGGCCTTGCGCGACCAGAATCAGATCGCACAGCTCGCGCGCGGCGCCCTTGCCGGCGCGGGCCCGCGTGCGCCAATGCGCTTCCGCGGCGGTCCAGGCGTGCGCGTTGGCGGGCGCGACGGCCAAGCCCACCGCGCGCATCGCCGTCAGATCGGGCAGATCGTCGCCCATGAACGCGACGTGTTCGCGAGCGATGCCCAATTCCGTACACAGGGCATCGACTTGCGCGAGTTTGTCTGCGCTGCCGATATGCGCGCGCACGCCGAGATCGCGAGCGCGCTGCTCGGCGGCAGCGCTGTTGCGCGCGGTGATCAGCGCGACCTCAAACCCGGCCTTGCGCAACAGCGTCAGCCCTTGTCCGTCGTGGACGTGGAAGGCTTTGAATTCGCGAGTGTTCGCGTTCGCTTCGCCGCTGTCGTTTTCTTCGCGGCCACCGTAGATCAGTCGACCATCGGTCAGCGTGCCGTCCACGTCGAAGCACACAAGGCGAATTTTCGCGGCGCGCGCCAGCAAGGCATCGTCGATACCGGCGAGATGGGCGAGGGTCGCGGAAGCGGGCACTGAGGTCGACATCGCGTCACACCACCCGCGCGCGCAGCAGATCGTGGATATTCAGCGCGCCGACGACCCGGCGCTCGCCGTCGATCACCAGCAGCGCGTTGATCTTGTGCGTTTCCATCAACTGCGCGGCTTCCACCGCCAGCGCGTCGGCATCGATGGTGACAGGCGTGCGCGTCATCACCCGATCGATGCGCGTCGTGCGCACATCGGTCGCGGAGTCGGCGAGCGAGCGGCGCAGGTCGCCGTCGGTGTAGAGCCCGAGCAGGATGCCCTCGGCGTCGACCACCGCGGTCATGCCCAGCCGCTTGCGGCTCATTTCCAGCAGCGCGTCGCTGAGCGTGGCGTCGGCGCCCACGCGGGGAATGTCGTCGCCCGCGTGCATCACATCGGCGATGTGCAGCAACAAACGACGGCCCAGGGCCCCGGCGGGGTGCGAGCGCGCGAAATCCTCGGAGGTGAAGCCGCGGGCTTCCAGCAGCGCCACAGCCAGGGCGTCGCCCATCGCCAGCGCGGCGGTGGTGCTGGCCGTGGGCGCCAGCGCCAACGGGCAGGCTTCGGCGGGCACGCTCACGTCCAGATGCAGGTCGGCTTCGCGCGCCAGCGTGGACTGCGGCCGGCCGGTCATGGCGATCAGCGGGTTGCCCTGGCGCTTGAGCACCGGCAGCACCGTCAGGATTTCGTCGGATTCGCCCGAGTACGACAGCGCCAGCACGGCGTCGCGGTCGGTGATCATGCCCAGATCGCCGTGGCCGGCTTCGCCCGGATGCACGTAGAACGCGGGCGTCCCGGTGGAGGCGAGGGTGGCGGCGATCTTGCGCGCGATGTGGCCGGATTTGCCCATCCCCATGCAGACCACGCGACCGCCGCAGGCCAGCAACACGCGGCAGGCGGCGCTGAACTGGCCGTCGATACGCGCCGCCACCGCCGCGAGGCCTTCGCGCTCCACCTCGAACACGCGACGTCCGCTGGCCGCCAGCGCCTCGTCGGAGGGGCCATGCGCGGAGGGGCTGACGAGAGGAGCGGAGGCGTTCGCCATGGGGCCGGTCGGGGTCGCTTGCGATAAACTCGCGATTTTACGCACCCCATCACCTATCCCGCCATGAATGCCGACACCATCCGCCAGTTGATCGAACAGGGCTTGCCCGACGCCCGCGTCCATGTGATGGGCGACGATGGGGTCCATTTCGAGGCCTGGGTGGTCTCGGAGGCCTTCCGCGGCAAGCTGCCGCTGGCCCGGCACCGCATGGTCTACGCCACCCTGGGCGAGCTGATGGGCGGCGAGATCCACGCGCTGGCATTGAAGACGCAGACGCCGGAAGAAGCTGGGAATCGGGAATAGGGAATGGGGAATCGGAAAAGCGCGGGCTCCGCGGTTCTTCCGAATTGCCCCTGTACTTTTTCGGGATGAGTTCCGTCTCGACTGATTTGCGATTTCTCAAGCTTCTCCGATTCCCCATTCCCGATTCCCCATTCCCGGCTCTCCAATGCAAAAAATCGTAGTCACCGGCGGCGCGCCGCTCGAAGGCGAAGTCCGCATCTCCGGCGCGAAAAACGCGGTGTTGCCGATCCTGTGCGCGACCTTGCTGGCCGACGGCCCGGTGGAGATCGGCAACGTGCCGCATCTGCACGACGTGGTCACCACCACCAAACTGCTGCGCGAACTCGGCGCGGGAGTCGAGCACGATCGCGAGGCGGGCCGCATCGCGATCGATGCGCGCAGCGTGCACAGCCACGTCGCGTCGTACGAGCTGGTGAAGACCATGCGCGCCTCGGTGCTGGTGCTGGGGCCGCTGCTGGCGCGTTACGGCGCCGCGGAAGTGTCGCTGCCCGGCGGTTGCGCCATCGGTTCGCGCCCGGTCGATCAGCACATCAAGGGCATGCAGGCGCTGGGCGCGGAGATCAGCGTCGATCACGGCTTCATCAAGGCCCGCGCCGATCGTCTGAAAGGCGGTCGTGTGGTGTTCGACATGGTCAGCGTCGGCGCCACCGAAAACGTGCTGATGGCGGCCACGCTGGCCGACGGCACCAGCGTGATCGAGAACGCGGCGATGGAGCCGGAGATCGTCGATCTGGCCGATTGTTTGATCGCGATGGGCGCGAAGATCGAAGGCGCGGGCAGCAACCGCATCATCGTTCACGGCGTCGATCGCCTGCACGGCGGCACGCATCAGGTGGTGGCCGATCGCATCGAAACCGGCACGTTCCTGGTCGCCGCGGCGATGACCGGCGGCCGCATCGTCTGCCGCGCCGCGCGGCCCGACACGATGGACGCGGTGATCGATAAATTGACCGAAGCCGGCGCACACATCAGCGAAGACGCCGACAGCATCACCCTTGATATGCGCGGCAAACGACCGAAAGCGGTGAACATCAGCACCGCGCCGCACCCGGGCTTCCCCACCGATATGCAAGCGCAGTTCATGGCCTTGAATTGCGTGGCCGAAGGCGTGGGCATCATCAGCGAAACGATATTCGAAAACCGCTTCATGCACGTGCAGGAACTGCTGCGACTCGGCGCCGACATCCGCATCGACGGCCATACCGCCATCGTTCGCGGGCAGGCGCAGCTCAGCGGCGCCCCGGTGATGGCCACCGACCTGCGCGCATCGGCGTCGCTGATCCTCGCCGGCCTCGTCGCCGACGGCGACACCGTTATCGACCGCATCTACCACCTCGACCGCGGCTACGAACGGATCGAAGCGAAGCTCTCGGCGCTGGGCGCGAAGATCAAGAGAATCGATTGAGCGAGTGTCGGCGGATCTGAGGCCGTCGCAGAAAGGCCGGAAGTTTTACCGGGAATGCGGTCTCTGACTGGCGTCGATCGCCGTGGCCAGCAGCGCTTTTGGTATGCGCTAAGGCGCCATTCGGCGAGACAGGACGCGACGACTGTCGCGCTGACTATAGCGCTGACTATCGCGCTATTTCGAAGGAATCCCAGTCGCCGGGCAGCATGTCCTGTCGGCGCGTGCGCGCTACACCGTTGTCGCGGGTGACGATCAGCGCATCGCACCAACCGTTCGCGTTCGTTTTGCGCGTCTCCGGCCCCATGCGCGTGCGCAGTTCGCGCGCGAGCGCCCAGGCCGCATCTTCCAGCGGCGGGTCTCTGCGCACATTCAATCCGATCGCGGCCAGATCCTCGCCGGTCAGCGTGTAGTCGTGCGAGTGGTAGCCGAAGAGCAGCGTCTCGACGATCGCGGTGCGCCGCTCCACCGGCGTCTGCGGCATGTGCAATGCCAGCAGCTCCTCGCCGATCTGACGTACGCCCAACGTGCTGCGATAAAACGCGGTGATCGCAGTCGGAGCGAGGCTCTCGCAAAGCAGCGGCAGCGCACGCTCGCGCGCGGTGGCTTCGTCCAGACCGAACCAGTCTTGCGCCAGTTTCGGGAACATGCGGAGATCCTGCGCCGACATCGCCGTCGCTTCGCCTTGTGCATCGCTGCCGGTGAGGTGCGGATCGATCGGCGAGAACATCGCCATCGGCCCGGCCACGATTTCGTGCGCGGCCAGCGCCATCACCGTGCCGGCCGACTGGCAGTGATGCGGCACGATCAAGCGCAGACGATCGGTGAAACGGTGCAGGAGCAGGCCGATCCGTCGCGCGACGTTGACCTCGCCGCCGCGGCAGTACGCGATCACGTCGAGGCGCGGCGTGCGGCCGATCGCGCGCAAGGTTTCGTAGAGCATCGGCAACAGTTCGGCATCCAGATGCGTCGCGCCGAAGATCAGCGCGCGGCTCTGGCCATCCTGTTCGAAGACGCGTAGTTCGGGGAATACCGCCATGGTTCAACCTGTCCGGTGCGCGCCGTCGATCAGGCAATCGGTCACCGCATCCAGCATGCGCAGCTCCGGCACCAGTTGTTCGACGAACAGAAATTGCCCAGCGGGATTGTTTTCCAGAAAAACGTACTCGCCTTCTGGCGTAAAGATCAGATCCAACGCGCCGAACGTCAAGCCGTAGCTGTGCACGAACTCGCGGCAACGGCGTTCGATCTCCTGCGGCAACGTCTCCGCTATGTAGTCGATCTCGGCGGAAAAGTCGCGATAGTCGGTACGCGTGCGTTCGTCGTCCTGCGAGACGCGTACGTGGCCTGCGTGCCGCGTCTCGCATGTCGCCGCGAACGTGAAAACCGTGATGCTTGACACGTTCGATGGCGCCGAACGCTCAGCGAAGTTGGTGCGTGCGCGACGGCGACGCATGGCTCGGCGTTTGCCGCAAAGCAGCATAATGCGGTGCGCGGCATCTCGATCACACGGAATCGTCGCAGGACAGTCGCGCAAACAATCAGGCCTGTGCCGCGTCGAGTGAATGCGGCGGGAGGTCTCGGTGCGTATCGCGTCCGCAT
>JAGNNB010000233.1 GCA_017990865.1 Lysobacteraceae bacterium | reverse complement strand
ACATCCGCTATCAATTGCTCTCGCGGCGCGGCAACGGCGGCGCCGACAGCATCGAAATGAACGGCCCGAAAGGCAGCATGCGGCGTTCGACCTATTCCACCTGCCCGCCCGATGCGCGGAAGTGGGAGTTGCGCGCGCAGCAGATCGATGTGGACACCGAAGAAGGCATCGGCACCGCACGCAACGCCACCCTGCGGATCGGCAAAGTGCCGGTGCTGTATCTGCCCTGGTTCCGTTTCCCGATCGACGACCGACGCCGCACCGGCTTGCTGTATCCGGCGATCTCCAGTTCCGGCCGCAACGGCTTCGACTGGCGCCAACCGATTTATCTGAATCTCGCGCCGAATTACGACGCCACGATCACCCCGCGTTTCATGAGCAAGCGCGGCCTGCAATTGGGCGGCGAATTCCGTTATCTCACCGAAACCGGGCGCGGCGAGTTCGATGCCGCGTTCCTGCCTTCCGACGATCTGACCGAACGCGAACGCGCCGAAGAAATTTTCGAAGGCGTGCCGTCGGACAACCGTCGTCGCAACGATCGCGGCTTCTTCCGCTTCACCGGCAGCCAGGACATCGGCGCGTCCTGGCAGGCGCGCTCGCATCTGATCTGGATCAGCGATACCCGCTACCTCGACGACGCCAACAACACGCTCAACGGCGCCGCATCGTCGTTCGTGCAGAGCGATATCGGGCTCTACGGCCGCGGACGCAGTTGGGAAGCCGGTTTCATGGCCGACCACTGGCGGCTGGCCGATTACACCCTGCGCGACACCTACCTGCCGTTCAATCGCCTGCCGCGCGCATACGTGCGCTGGGACAAGCGGTTCGCGGGCGCATTCACCACCGGCGTGGACGCCGAAGCCGTGCGCTTCGACCATCCCGAATACATCGGCGGCTCGCGCCTGGACGTGAAGCCCTACATCAGCCTGCCGCTGGAAGGCGCCAGTTGGTTCCTCACGCCGACGCTCGCTTGGCGCTACACCGCCTACGGTCTGGAAGGCGATGCGCAGGACCGTGCGCGCAGCGACGCGCTGCGCAACGGCGAAGACCCGAACGACCCCGCTGTGATCGCCCGGCTCTCGCCGATCTTCCGCGACGGGAGCCCCAGCCGCAGCACCCCGATCGCCACCATCGACGCCGGTCTGTTTTTCGAGCGCAGCCTGCGCTTCGGCGAGGAGAGTTATCTCAACACGCTGGAACCGCGCCTGTTCTATTTCAACGCGCCGTATCGCAACCAATCGAACATGCCGCTGTTCGACACTCGGCCGCTCACGTTCAGTTGGGGCCAATTGTTCCGCGATAACCGCTACGCGGGCGCCGACCGGCAAGCCGACGGCAATCAACTCACGCTCGCGGTGTCCAGCCGTTTGATCCGCGAGGCCGACGGCTTCGAGAAGTTCTCGGCCAGCTTCGGGCAGATCCGCTATTTCGAGGATTCGCGCGTGGTCGTGCCGGGCGAGCAGCCGATCGAACAAGGCAAATCGGCCTGGGTCGTTGACGCCAGCTACGCTCCGAACGATCGCTGGACCATCGGCGGCTCGTATCAATGGGATCCGAAGGCCAGCCATCGCGATCTGGCCAGCCTGCGCACCCGGTATCTGATCGGCAACGACGGTATCGTCAATTTCGGCTACCGCTATCGTCGCGATCTGCTGGAGCAAGTCGACCTGTCGTTCCTGTATCCGATCACGCCCAGTTGGAGCGTGGTCGGGCGGTACTACTACTCGCTGCAGGACAAGCAATTGTTGGAAGGCATCGCCGGCGTGCAATGGGAAAGCTGCTGCCTGGCCGTGCGCCTGGTCGGTCGCCGCTATCTGCGCAACCGTCAAGAGGGCGAACTCGGCAGCGCCATTCAGCTCGAGATCGAACTTAAGGGTTTAGGCTCGGTCGGACCCAGCACGGAGGACCGGCTGCGCCGTTCGATTCTCGGCTATTATCGCGACGATCTTTCTCTCGTCCCGCCGGCCCAAGTCCGCAGCGGCGACGCCACGCCTCCGGATGCCGTGCCGTAACGTCCCGCACCGCCGTTCGATCGTTCCTTTCCCGCTCTCATCATCCCGTCCCGTCATCCCGCTTGGGTAGTCCCGCTTCCATGATCCGATTCTCGTTTGCTTCCGCCCGCCGCACCGGCGCCGTTTTTCGCTCCTGCTTCGTCGCCGGCCTGTTGCTGACCGGGCTGGTCATGGCCGCCACCGCCGCGGCGCAACAGCCGCTGGAGCGCATCGCCGCGATCGTCGACGAAGACATCATTCTGCAGAGCGAACTGGACCGCGCCGTCGCCAATATCCGCGCCCAGTACGCCGGCCGCAGCCAGCAATTGCCGCCAGCGAACGTGTTGGAGCGTCAGGTGTTGGAGCGCTTGATTCTGATCCGCCTGCAAACCGCGCGCGCCAGCGGTTCGGGCATGAAGATCAGCGACGAAGAAGTGAACGGCGCCGTGACCAATATCGCGCGCCAGAATCAGATGACGGCGGAGCAGTTGCGCGCGCAGCTCGCCCGCGACGGCATGAACTTCTCCGAGTTCCGCAATTCCTTGCGCGACGAAATCATGATCCAGCGCCTGCGTCAGCGTTTCGCGCAGGGCCGGATCAGCGTTTCCGACGCCGAGGTCGATGCCGCGTTGGCGGCGCAGGCCGGTGGCAGTACGCAATATCGATTGGCGCATATCCTGGTCGCGCTGCCGGAAGGCGCCACCGCCGAGCAAATCAAGCTCGGCCAGACCAAGATCGACGGCATCAAGGCCCTGCTCGACAAGGGCGAGATGGAATTCAGCGCCGCCGCGGTTCGCTATTCCGACAGCCCGAACGCGCTGGAAGGCGGCAACCTGGGTTGGCGCACGATCGATCAGATTCCGACCACGTTCGCCAACACCATCCGCACCATGCCGCAGGGTCAAATCATCGGCCCGATCCGCGGCCCCAGCGGCTTCCAGCTCATCCGCCTGGAAGAAACCCGCAACGCCGCCGCGGGCGACGCGAAAATGGTCACCCAGTACCAAGCCCGGCACATCCTGATCCGCGCCGACGAAGACACCAACGATGCCGCGGCCAAGGCGCGTTTGGAAACGATGCGCGCGCGCGTCGCGGGCGGCGCCGATTTCAGCGAAATGGCCACCAAGTCGTCCGAGGACACGGTGAGCAAATCGCGCGGCGGCGACTTGGGTTGGTTCGCTCAGGACGATTACGGCAGCGAATTCGGCACCGCGGTGACGGCGCTGGCCGACGGCCAAGTGTCCGAGCCGTTCAAAACCCAGGCCGGTTGGCACATCCTGCAGCGCGTCGGCAGCCGTCAGGTCAACGCCACCGACGAAAACCGCCGCGCCGAAATCCGCGAAAGCATCGGCCAGCGCAAACTCGAAGACGAATGGAACCGTTTCCTGCGCGAACTGCGCGGCGAAGCCTTCATCGACATCCGCGTCGGCAACGAAGACGGCAGCGCCGGCTGAGCGTCGGCGAAAGCGCACCCCAAAGCGCCCACTTCTGAGACCGGCCACGTGTCCGCTCACACGGATCGTTCGATCGATATCGCCTTCCGGCCCCGGCTCGCGCTGGTGCCGGGCGAACCTGCGGGCATCGGCCCGGAACTGTGCGTGCGCGCCGCGCAGCGCGCCTGGGACGCCGATCTGGTGGTCTACGGCGACCGCGACAACCTGCTGCGCGCCGCCGACGCCATCGGCCTGCCGCTGCGGCTGATTTCGCCGAACGATCCGTCCGCGGCTGGACCCGGGCGGTTGGCCCACGTCGAAATTCCCCAGCGCGACCGCGTCGCGTTCGGCCGCCCCGAACCGCGCAACGCCCGCACCACCCTCGCCGCGCTGGAAACCGCCGCCGGCGCTTGCGAGCAAGGCCTCTGCCACGGCTTGGTCACCGGGCCGGTGCACAAGGCCGCGATCAACGACGGCGGCATTCCCTACACCGGCACCACCGAACTGTTGGCGCAACACGCCGGCTGCGAGGTGGTGATGATGCTCGCGAACGACATCGTCCGCGTCGCGCTCGCCACCACGCATCTGCCGCTGCGCGCGGTGGCCGACGCGATCACCGCCGACGGCCTGGAACGCACGCTGCGCATCCTGCACCGCGCGTTGACGCGCGACTTCGGTCTCGACGCGCCGCGGATCGCGGTGCTCGGCTTGAACCCGCATGCGGGCGAAGACGGTCATTTGGGACGGGAAGAAATCGACACGATCATTCCGGCGCTGGACCGTTTGCGCGGCGAAGGCATGCAGCTCATCGGCCCGTTGCCGGCCGACACCGCCTTCCTGCCCGCGAAACTGCGCGAGACCGACGCGGTGCTGGCGATGTACCACGATCAAGGTCTGCCGGTGCTGAAATACAGCGGCTTCGAGCGCGCGGTGAATCTCACGCTCGGCCTGCCCTACCCGCGCGTCGCGGTCGATCACGGCACCGCCCTGGAACTCGCCGGCCGCGGCGTCGCCGATCCGTCCAGTCTGTTCGCCGCCATCGACACCTGCACCCGCCTCGCACGCTTGCGCGCCGCGCGCGACGGCGAAGGATCGCGGGCATGACGCGCCGCGAACCGCAGAGGCACGGCGACGACGCTGCCGTCGCCTTCGACAAACCCGCTAAAAAAGGCCTCGGGCAGCACTTCCTGCACGAACGCGGCGTGATCGAGAAAATGCTGCTGGCGATCGACCCGAAACCGGACGATCGCTTCGTCGAGATCGGCCCCGGGCAAGGCGCGCTGACCTTCCCGCTGCTCGACCGCCACGGTGCGCTGACCGCGATCGAATTCGACCGCGATCTGCTCGAACCGCTGCGCGCCGCCGCGATCGCGCACGGCGAACTGACCTTGATCCATGCCGACGTGATGAACGTCGATTTCGGCGCGCTCGCCGCAGGCGCGTCGTTCCGACTGGTCGGCAATCTGCCCTACAACCTGTCGTCGCCGATCTTGTTCCATGCGCTGGCGTACGCCGAGTCGATCCGCGACATGCACTTCATGCTGCAGAAGGAAGTGGTCGATCGCATGGCCGCCCCGCCCGGCAGCAAGGTCTACGGCCGGCTCAGCGTGATGTTGCAGGCGTACTGCGACGTGACCGCGCTGTTCAAAGTACCCCCGGGCGCGTTCCGACCGCCGCCGAAAGTGGACTCGGCGGTCGTGCGTCTGGTGCCGAAGCCCGCGGATCGCATCGGCATCGACGATCCCGCGCGCTTCGAAGCCGTCGTCCGCGCGGCCTTCGGCCAACGCCGCAAAACCCTGCGCAACGCGCTCGGCGGCGTATGCGAGACCGAGACCATCGTCGCCGCCGGCATCGACCCGCAAAACCGCGCCGAACGCTTGGCGGTGGCCGATTTCGTCCGCCTCGCCAACATTTCGGCGAGCGCGACCCCGGTCCGTTAACCCACGCCCACGCGCCGACGCATTCGCGCGCGAGAGTCTGGCGAGAGTTCGACGACGCTCTTACACTGGCGGCATGGACGACAAGACCGACCACGACATCGCTATCGACATCGCG
>JAGNNB010000232.1 GCA_017990865.1 Lysobacteraceae bacterium | reverse complement strand
ACGGTGCCGATCGAAACACGACATGCCATGTCGTGTATGAGCGCGCCCCATGAATTCGAGCCGTCTGCTGTCGATTCTGATGATGTTGCAGGCGCGCAACGGCATGACCTCGGTCGCGTTGGCGCAAGCATTGGAAGTTTCCGAGCGCACGATTCTGCGCGATATCGACCGGCTTTCCGCGGCGGGAGTGCCGGTGTGGGGCGAACGCGGACGCAACGGCGGTTATCGCTTGCGCGAGGGCTGGAGCACGCAGCTCACCGGCTTGACCGCCGACGAAACGCAGGCGCTGTTCCTCGCCGGCTTGCCCGGCCCCGCGGCGGAACTGGGGCTCGGTGCCGCGGCCTTGTCGTCGCGAACGAAAGTGGTGGCCGGCTTGCCCGCGGAATGGCGCGATCGCGCTTCGCGGGTGTTGGAACGTTTGTTGATCGATCCCAACGATTGGTACCGGCAGCAGGAAACGCCCGAGTTTCTTCGCGAAGTGGTCGATGCGGTGTGGAGCGGCCGTCGCATCGCGATTCGCTACCGCAGTTGGGAGCGCTCGCGTTCGCACGAGGTGGAGCCGTTGGGCGTCGTGCTCAAAGGCGGCGCGTGGTATCTGGTGGCGCGATCGGTCGATTCCACCAAATCTTCGAAGACGAAGAATGCGAAGATCAAGATGGCAACGGCCAAGATCGCGACCTATCGCATCGCCAATATTTTGGCGTTCGAGTCGCTCGGGCCCACGTTCAAGCGCCCGAAGGATTTCGATTTGACCGCGTATTGGCGCGAATCGCTGGCGCGCTTCGAGGCCGATCTAGCGCGTTCGCGCGCGCGCGTTGCGCTGACCGAGCAAGGCGAAACGTGGTTGGCGAATTTACGGATGAAAGCGGCGCCGGTGCACGACGCCGCCGCGACGCCCGGCTGGCGGGAATACTGGGTGGCGATCGAATCGGTCGAACACGGCGCGCGCCAATGGCTCTCGTTCGGCGATCAGGTGCGGGTGATGGAACCGCTGGAATTGCGTCGACGCACGATCGAATTGGCGCGCGGTGTGTTGGCGGTTCACGGCGAGGAATAAGCGACGCACGGTCGGCGCAGAATCGTGCGTTGAATTTTCCTATAGAGATATTCGCGAAGCCGCGAACCTCAGTCGACCGCTTCGCAGCGGATGCTCGCCACGGTGCCGGTTTCGTCGTGATCGATCCGCATCTCGATGGCGTAGCGATCGCATAAACGTTTGACGATCGCCAAGCCGAGCCCGAAGCCGGCGCTGCCTTCGCGCTTGCGAAACGGTCGTCCGATTTCGGCGGGCATATTCGGATCGAACGCGACGCCGTGATTGGCGATCCGCAAGCGGTCGTCCTCGACATCGATCCAAACTTCGCCGCGCGCGGTGTGCGCGAATGCGTTGCCGATCAGATTCGACAACAAGATATGCAGTACGCCGATCGGCTTGGGAAACGAGAAGGTCTCGGGCACATCGACCTCCACGACGATCGGGCGATCGCCGATCAAAGGCGATTGTTCGATGATCACCCGTTCGATCACCGGCAGCAGTCGCGTGCGCTCCGCGCCGGCTTCGAGCATTTGTTCGCGCGCGAGCGCGAGCAGCGTCGTCACCGTCTGTTCGAGCTGCGCGGCCGATTGCAGAACGTTATCCAGTTGATTGCGCGCGACATCGCTCAGGCCGGGTTCGGCGGATAAGCGTTCGCCGGCCATGCGAATCACGGCCAACGGCGTGCGTAATTCGTGGCTGGCGTCGCGGGTGAATTCTTGTTCCCGCGCGATGAAGGCGCGAATGCGGCGAATCAGTTGTTCCAAACCGCGCGCCAGCACGCCCACTTCGTCGTTGCTTATGCCGGTGTGAAGCCGCTCCGGCAAATCGTTCGGCTGCATGCGTTCCACCGCGTCCGCCAACCGCGACAGCGGCGCGCTGATGCGTTGCGCGAGCCAAGCGCCGAGAATCAAGGACACGACCAAAGCGACGAGGCCCGACCAGCCGAGGAAAAGGAAGATCTGGCCGCGGATGGGCCGCACCACCGACCGTTCGCTCACTTCGTACAACAACCACGATTGCACGGTGCCTTCGGAAATCGGCAACAAACGGAACGAACGACCGTCGCGGCTCGAAAATTTCCGCCGACTCGGTTCCTGCCGCAAGCCATCGCGCACGACACTGGGCATGTCGACGGTGTCGGTGTACACGCGCATCGATCTGTTGCGCGGCGCCGGCCACGCACCGGTGTCGGCGCGCACGCGTTTGAGGTAGGCGGATTCCTCGACCATTTGCGACATCAGGAAATGGTCTTCGACGGTGTAGACGAAGGCCACGGCGTACAGCGCGAACAACAGCGTCACCAAAAAGGTGAACCCGGCGAAGACCAGCATGATTTGCCGCTGCAGCCCTCGCCGTATCGCGATCACGCCTCGCCGTCCAACTTGAAGCCGACGCCGTGAACTGTGAGCAGCATGGCTTTTGGAAACGGGCGATCCAACGTTTGCCGCAGCAGATACAAATGCGAGCGCAGCGGGTCCGAAGGCGGCGCTTCATCGCCCCACAGGCGCTGGATCAATTCCGAGCGGGTCAAGGTCCGCGGCCACGCTTCGGCGAGGATGAGCAGGATGCGATAGGACATCTGTTGCAGTTCGAGCCGTTGCCCGTGGCGAACGACGGTACCGGCGCGGCGGTCGATGGTCAACGAGCCCACATGCAGTTGATGGCTTTCGCCGCTGCGGTGGCGCCGAGACAGGGCGAGGCAACGCGCCAGCAGTTCTTCGCCGGCGAACGGCTTCACCAGGTAATCGTCGGCGCCCACGTCGAAACCGCGCAACTTGTCCTGCAGCGTGTCGCGCGCGGTCAGCATCAGCACCGGGATGTGCCGGTCGGCGCGTTCGCGCAGCGCTTCGCAAACGCGCAGCCCGTCCATGCCGGGCAGGTTGAGATCGAGCACCACCACATCGGGCGGCGGGTCGCCGAGCGCCAGCTGCAGGCCGCTGCGGCCATCGAGGGCGAAGTCGGTGCGATGCCCGTGCGATTCGAGCAAGGCGGCCATGCCTTCGCGCAGCGCGTGGTTATCTTCGACGAGGAGAATACGGAGAGATTCGCGGGTCATATCCGGTGCGTATCGCGAATGCGTGCCCGCTCGGATCCCGGCACCTCTCGACCGCGGTCGAGGAGCGGGGCGTCGTGCGGGCTCGCAGCGTCCTTTTCGTGGGGGAAGGGAGAGTCTGGCAAGCGAATGTGAATCCGCCCTCAAATGCGAGGGGCCGGGTTTCGTTCCCGGCCCTCGCAGGCGAAGGCCTCCCGGGCCAAGAGGCGAGGCGTGCGCTCGTGCGCAAACGATCTCGGGGGCGTCGCGACAGGTTTACATCGTCACGATCGTTTTGAACCCACCCCAAAACATACGTTTGCCGTCGAACGGCATGCTTTTCGGGTCCATCGAGGCGAGGCGCGGGTCGGCCATCACTTTGGCGTTGATCCTGTCGCGCTGCGCCCGCGTTTTATAGACGATCCACGAAAACACCACCACTTCGCCCGGCTTGAGTTTCACCGCTTGCGGAAACGAGGTGTACTTCCCGGGTTTGACGTCGTCCTCGACGCATTCGACATACTCCAGCGCGCCGTACTCTTTCCAAATTTTGCCGGCTTTGCGCGCCAGCTTGCGATACGCGTCCAGGTTCTTCTTCGGAACCGGAACGACGAAACCGTCGACATAGGCCATGCGATGTCTCCTCTGGGGTGAACGGCGCCGGGATCAAGACCCGGCGGGAATTTCGGGTTCGACCAACAACGCCAACAACTGCAACGATTCCTGCCAACCAAGACAGCACATCTCGGTCGGGATCGCCGCTGGAATGCCCGATTGCTCGATACGCAATTCGGTGCCGCACAGCACCGGCCGCAGTTCGACGATGGTCTGCATTTCGCCGGGAAGATTCGGATCGTCGAAGGTGTCCGTGTAGCGAATGCGTTCGTTCGGGACGAGTTCGAGGTACGTGCCGCCGAAACTATGGCCTGCGCTTGCGCCGAAATTGGTGAAGGTCATCCGAAAATCGCCCCCGACGCGCGCGTCCAGTCGCTGCACGCTGCAGACGAAGCCGTGGGGCGGCAACCATTTGGCCAGCGCGCTCGGGTCGAGAAAGGCGCGATAGACGCGCTCCGGCGGCGCGCGCAGGACGCGATGAAAGCGGACGGTTCCAGTGGTGTCGGTCATGGCGGGCTCTCTCGAAGGAAATCGGTGCGGCCAATCCGTCGCGGTCGGCGGCGTTCGTGGCACCGAAGCGTAGCACTCGCGAACGGAAGCGGCGCGCATGCGCGCGCCGTTCATCGCCGCTCTCGTTTCGCGTTGACCCCGCGGATTACGTCAGCACGCTCACGCGCCACAGGTCCGTCGCGATCTGTCGACAATCGATCTCCACAGCCAGAAACTTCTCGATCAACCGCGCGTTGCTGTGCAGATGCTCGCTGATCGCGGCGGTGGTGAACGCGCCGCTGCCCGCCAACGCCATCGGCAACAGCAATTGATCGGACAAATGCTCGCCGACGCAGGCGGGACTGTTCAGGTATGCCTTCGCTTCGTCCGCCAAGCGCTCCGCGACGCGCTCGGCCGACAATCCGCGCTCGCCGTGTCCGGTGAAGGTTTCGACGTGCTCAGCGTGGCGCACGCGCAACAGCAGCGCGTTGCCCGGCCCCAGACTCGGCCGCGTTTGTCGCAGATGCAGCGCGTTCTGGCCCAGATCGAAACGCTCGCCGAGGACCTTCAACTCGCGCGCGCCGATGCTCGACGACAACCCCGAGAGCATCGCCGTCGCCTCGATGGATTCGAGCGCCCCGCGTTCGACGCATTCGACATGGCGAAGCGTCGGCGCGGGCGACACCGCGACGTGCAGAATGCCGCCGCCGGCCGGGAAGAATCCGGGCCGCTCGACCCCGATCGAAGCGTCGACGCCGAATTTCGCCAACGTCGGCAAATAGGTGTCGGCGATGAAGTCCGCGCTCGGCGCCAGCGGATTGTGCGTGCCGCCTTCCAAACGTAGACGCGACGGTGCCTCGCAGCGCCACAGCGGCGGCAGCACCGTCTGCAGCACCAGCGTCGCCGAACCGGCGCTGCCGGTGGCGAACGCATACTCGCCGGGCACCACCGGGCCGGGCTCGAATCGCAAACTCGTCGCACCGAGTTCCGCGCCTTCGGTGTAGGCGTTACCGATCCGCGCCGCGGCGTTCACCGCGGTCAAATGCTGGCGCATCAAGCCCGGCTTCGCGCGTTTGGCGCGAATGCGCGTCATCGTGAAGCCCGTGCCGGTGCACAGGCTGAGGCTGAGCGCGGTGCGCAGCAGTTGTCCGCCACCGGCGGAGCCGTCGAGTTCGATGGTCTTCATGGGGTCAGAATAGGATGCGTGCGTTCGATCGCCAAGCGAAATGCCTAGCGAACGCTCTTGGGCCAAGCGAAGCGTTCGATGTCGGAGAACCATGACTCGTACGACGGATCAGCAGGCTCATA
>JAGNNB010000231.1 GCA_017990865.1 Lysobacteraceae bacterium | reverse complement strand
AGGGAGCGACGGCGAGGCCGCCGCCAAGGGCGACCGTAAGCGCGAGGGCGAGGGCACCGAATCGGAACGAAGCGCGGTGCGGGCGGGCGATGGACATAAGGAACTCCTGGCGGCGGACGGTGGCGCGAGAAAGGCGTCGAATGCGAGCGAAGGGGCGCGGCGCGCCCGATGGCCATGCGTGGATGGCATCGGCTCGGTGGGAGGTGCATGCTAGCCGCTCGGGCCTGCGCCCGGCACTAGGCCACAAGTCCCGGCCGAGCCGCTTGGGCCGGCTTGGCGCTTCGCGGGGTCGCGCGGATCGTGGGCCGAGCCGCCCGATCGAATGGGCATGCTCGAGCAGGCCCGCCCGCGGCACCGAACCGGCAGCCCGCCGTCAGCAGACAGGAGAGCTTCGATGTCCCGACATGTCCTCGTCACCGGCGCCAACCGCGGTATCGGTTTGGAATTCGTTCGCCAACTGCTGGCGCGCGGCGATCGGGTCGTGGCCGCGTGCCGACACCCGGGCAAAGCGACGGCGCTGAACGCGCTGGCCGGCGAATTCCCGGGCCGGTTGCATGCGCTGCCGCTGAACGTGGCCGACGCCAAATCGCGCGCCGAGCTGGTGCGCGAATTGCCCCTGGTCTGCGAGTCGCTGCAAGAGCGCCCGTTCGATCTGCTGATCAACAACGCCGGCGTGCTGCATTCGGGCGAACGTTTCGGCCATCTGTCCGAAGCGCATCTGGACGACAGCTTTCGCATCAACGCTTCGGGGCCGTTGTTGCTGACCGAGGCGCTCGCGCCGCATTTGGCCGATGGCGCGACGGTGGCGAATCTGTCCTCGATGCTCGGCTCCATCGCCAACACCCAGCGTTTCGGCACGCCCAGCTACAACATCAGCAAGGCCGCGCAGAACATGGCGACGCGGCTGTTGGCGCATGCGTTGTCGGATCGACGCATCGTGGTGGTGGCGTTGCATCCGGGGTGGGTGCAAACCGATATGGGCGGCGACGGCGCGCAGATCGCGCCGAAGGATTCGGTCGCGGGCCTGCTGCGCACGATCGACGCGCTGACGCTCGCCCAAAGCGGCGGGTTCTTCGATTGGAACGGCGCGGCGATGGCGTGGTGATCCGGCGGCCGCCGCGCGCTTCCAGCCCGTGGTGCATGCCTAAACGGAAATTCACATTTGCGGGAATGACGGTCGCGACGACTGCGACGGAGCCCCTTAGAATGTGACCACCATCAAGGATCACGGAGACTGGGGGTGCGCGATCGGCACGGGCGTGGGGACGGGCTTAAGGGCTTGGGCGATGGCATCGACGGAGGCGGCCATGCGGATCGACTGCCTCTTCGCGACGTCTCGGGTTGGCGGGCCGGACTGCGCGCCTTCGCGCGTCGCTTGCGTACCGGCGGCGGCGCTCTCGCGATCACCCTGATCGTCGGCCTCGCCAACCCCGGCTTGGCACCGCGCAGTGCGGCGCAAACCCCGCCGACGGGCTTCGATTCGATCGGCGACCAAACGCCCGTCAGCCTGCTCGGCGAATTGGCCGCGCACGACCCCACCGTGGGCCGCACCGCCGGCAGCGGCGGGGTGAGCGGCGGCGCCGCCACGTACGACATTCCGATCGTCGTTCCGCCCGGCCGTCGCGGCATGCAGCCCGGTCTGTCGCTCGGCTACAGCAGCCGCGCCGGCAATGGCGTCGCCGGCATGGGCTGGTCGCTGAACGGGTTGTCGTCGCTGCACCGCTGCCCGATGACGATGGAGCAGGACGGGCAGATCAAAGCGGTCACGCTGACCGCCACCGATCGCCTCTGCCTGGACGGCCAGCGGCTGGTGCTGCTCTCTGGCACCTACGGCGCGGCCAACGCCACCTACGGCACCGAACTCGACAGCTTCGTACGCGTCACCCAACTGGGCGGCGACCTGGTCTCGGCCGCCACGTACTTCAAAGTCGAGCGCAAGTCCGGCGAGATCGCGTGGTACGGCGAGGCGGGCGGGCTCTCATACAACGCCCGCGTGATTCCGGGCGGCGTCACGCTTCCGCTGACGTGGATGATCCGCAAGGTCGAGGACCGCGTCGGTAACGCGATGGATTACGTCTACGCCAACCACGGCGAAGGCGAGACGCTGATCGAGTCGATCTACTACACCGGCTTCGGCGGCGCCCTAGGCAATCGTCGCGTCTCGTTCTTCTACGAGGCGCGTCCGACCGGCGCGGGTACCAACGACGTGTCGTCTTCGTATCTGGCCGGCGGCGTCACGCGGCAGACGAAACGATTGACGGGCGTGATCACCTTCGTCGGCAGCGAGCCGGTGCGCAGTTGGACGCTGAACTACGGTACCGGCAACAGCAGCGGCAGCGGTCGCAGCCTGCTGCAGATGGTGACGGACTGCGCCTACGACGGCGCGAACTGGATCTGCAAATCGCCGGTGAGTTTCGCGTGGCAACAAGGGCCGGCGACGTACAGTTTGACCAAGCCCGCGCTGATGCCCGCCTCCAGCGGCGCCGCCAGCGGCAAGCTGCGTCCGCTCGGCGATATGGACGGCGACGGCGCGACCGAGGTGGTGATCGACTCCAACAAGATCGTCTCGCTCACGCCCGAGCGCACGGTGCGTTGGACGATGGCGATTCCGGCGCAGTACGCGCTGTTCACCTACGACCAATCGGCGGACTTCAACCAGGACGGTCGCGTCGATTTCGTCGCCCGCGATACGACGACCAACACCTTCGTCGTGCGCACCTGGAGCGGTTCGCCCACCGACACCAATTTCGCCACCGCGTTCGGCAATATCGTCAACACCGGCGTGACGGCGAACGGTAACGAATCGCTGAAGCACGTCGGCGATATGGACGGCGACGGTCGCGCCGATCTGGTGGTGCAGCGGTCGATGTCGGCCAATGCGGGCAGTTGTTCGCACAAGATCTTCGTCTACCGCAACCAATACAACGGCGCTTCGCCGCCGACGTTCCCTGAAATCGCCAGCCATTGCCTCAACGTGCCGTACGTGGGCGATGCCATGTACACGGGCGAGCAGGTGCAGAGCGTGCGCGATTTCGACGGCGACGGCTTGGCGGATATCTGGATCGAATCGACATTGGAATTCTGGAGCGTGCCGATCGGCGCCGAGAAGGGCCGGAAATTGAGCCGTATTCTGTTCGGCACCAAGAACGGCAGCACGTATTCGTTGACGCAGACGCTGTTCTCCACGCTGTTCACCGCCTCGCAACCGCGCGACGCGCACGAGCAGAAATCCGGTTTGTTCAGTCTGTGGCTGGACGTCAACGGCGACGGCTTGGACGACTGGATGTACGTCGGCTACGACGTCAAGTGGAAGCTGCGCTACAACCGCGGCGGCGTGCTGGGGCCGATCCACGACCTCAACACGAACGTAGGCCTTGCCGGTTGCGGCGATGGTTCCAGCAACAGCAACCTGCATTGCGCGGAAGTGTGGCAACCCTGGCAGGCGCAGCATCTGCAAGCGGGCGACACCGACGGCGACGGGCGCGCGGAACTGCTGTATCCCACCGCGTTCGCCGCGAACATGTGTACCTATAAATACGTCGACAACGGCACGTGCCCCGGCGGCGACGGCACCGGCTGGGCGTGCCAGGAACGCTGGGTGTGTCCGGAAGATCCCGTCACCGGCCAAGCGCCGCCGTTGATCTCGGGCGTGTCGTCGGATACGGACGGTAACGGGCATCCGGATTACGAGTTCTCGCAAATCACTGTCGGCGCGCATCAAAAAGGGTGGCCCGATTTCAGCACGTACAAGTTGAGCGCGCTGAAGATCATGGAAGGCGCGACGGGTGCGGTGAGCATCGCAACGACGACGACCGGGGCGCTGTCGGGCGCGGCGAATATGCCGTCGGACGATGTGTACGGCGACGGCCAGACCGACCAGTTGTTGATGACCTCGCCCGAGTACGGCTTGCGCGATTCGTTCGGCATTCGCACCTCGCAGGGCGCCTATCCCGGTACGCCGGTGCCGCCGAGCGTCTCGCCGACCACGCTGCCCAACGGCTTGCCGATCTTCACCGGCAACGTGTTGGTGAACGAAAACACCGGCCCGGCGGCGGCGAAGAACGCCGATGGCCTGACGCCGCAGACGCAGGACGTGATCGCGTCGGTGAACGAAGGCTTCGGCCTGCAGGTGCAATGGCGTTATTCGCCGCTGGCGGGCCAGGCCGGGCGCACCGCGGGCACCACGCCGCTGTACACCGTGCCGATGGTGGCCGCGCAGCGCTACATCGACGAGCGGCATATCTATTTCACCTCGTCGATGAATATCGTCGCGGAGATGCTGCGCAGCGACGGCATCGGCGGCCTGCGCACATGGCGTTACGGCTACGGCGAGGCGATCTACAACACGCAAGGCCGTGGCTTCCAAGGCTTCCGCACCATCATCGAAGAGGATGTGCTGGCGGGCCTGCGCACGACGACCACGTTCCACCAGAAATTCCCGTTGACCAGCCAACCCGAGCGCATCGTGGTCAATCCGATCTCCCGCACGGGCGAGGACGGACCGATCAGCAAAGAGCAATACACGTGGCGCTGCGACCGCACGAACCGTGCGAATACGGCGGCGTGTACGCCGACGCCGGGGACGCTGGCGAAGTGGTTCCCGTTCCTGGACACGAAGGAGTCGTGGACGTACGACGCCGTGACCGCGGCCTCGGGCGGCACGCCCGCGATCCTCGGCTACACACAGGAAGTGGCCGCGGAAGACGCGACCTGCAGCGGCAGTTACGCGAGTACCTCCGGTTACGACGTTTACGGCAATCTGCTTCACCGCACCACGCATGCGCGCGACCTGGGCACGGGCAGCGCCAGCGGCACCGCGAACCGATTGGATCGCCAGTGCGTGCGCGAGATCACGACGGTGTTGCCGGACGTGTCGGCGTGGTGGTTGGATCGCGTCAGCCGCAATCAGGCGATCACGCAAGTGACGTGGGACAGCACGCAACACGCGCTGCCCGCAGGCACGTCCAATCCCGCGCGCAGCATGATCACCGACTTCGCCTGGAACCCGGACCGCACGCTGGCGACCGAGATCAAGCAGCCGGGCGTGTCGTATCAACAGGTGGTGACGGCCTACACCTATCCGACGACGGGCCATTACGGCCTGCCCTCGGGCGTGGGCGTGACCGCGGACGCCGACCCCAACGGCTCGCGCAGCGTCGGCACCAGCTATAGCGCGGACGGCTACTTCCCGCTGGCGGTAGCGAATGCGCTGGGCCACAGCGCGACCACGACCGTGCGCGCGAAAGACGGGCAGCCGGTGAGCGTGACCGACGCCAACGGCCTGCGCACGCTGACCGACTACGACGCGTTCGGCTTGGCGATCAAGCAGCGCTTCCGCGGCGCGACCGATAGCGTGTACATCGCGCCCGATCGGCACACGGCGGTGGTGCGCTGCCAGACCAGCTTCTGCTGGCTGCCGATCGAGCAATACCAAGCGATGACCGTGCAGGACGGCACGCCGACCAGTCTGGTGCGCTACGACGGCTACGGGCGCA
>JAGNNB010000230.1 GCA_017990865.1 Lysobacteraceae bacterium | reverse complement strand
ACATGAACTTCGTCAGCGGCATCGCGCTCGCTTACCTGGTGATGGTGTTCGTGGTGTTCTTCTACGCGCCGGGATCGCTCTACGACGAACGCAAGGACCGCAGCGTTCTGTTCTGGAAGTCGCTGCCGGTTTCGGACACGCAAACGGTATTGTCGAAAGCCGTCTGGGCCTTGGTGTTGGCGCCGGTCCTGAGCGCAGCGATCGGGTTGGCGATCGGGTTCTGCATGTGGATGATCTCCACCGTCACGATGATGATCGGCGGCATTCCCGGCGCGAGCGCGGGCTTCACCGAAGCGCACCCGTTCCGCATCCTGGGCAATGTGTTGATGGCACTGCCGATCTACGCGCTCTGGGCGCTGCCGACCATCGGCTGGTTGATGCTTTGCTCGGCCTGGGCGCGCAGCAAGCCTTTCATTTGGGCGGTCATGTTGCCGATCCTGGTGGGCAGCGTGATCAGTTGGATGGACACCCTGCCGGGCATCGAAATTCCTCACGAGATCGTGTGGTATATCTTGGGTTTCCGCGGTTTGCTGAGCATCGTGCCCGGAACCTGGTATCTCAACGAGACCGTGAGCAGTGCGCACAACGTCGAAATCAACGGCCCGCAGGATCTGCAGCAGATCGTGGATTTCACCAGCAGTTGGAACGCGCTGCTCACCGCGGACTTGTGGATCGGCGTGGTCCTCGGCGCAGCCATGATCTACGGCGCCATTCGCCTCCGCCGCTGGCGCGACGAAGGCTGATATCTGCGTCGTTACGAAGACCCATCGACTTCGCCGCCACTTCGCTTCATCGCTTCGTTCCTGGAGATCGCACATGAACACGACCGCTCGCATCGCGACCGTCTTGATATCCACGGCCTTGTTCGCCGCCTGCGGCGATCGAACGTCCACGCCGGCCTCCTCTGGCGCCGAACCGAAAACCATGATCGGCAAGGCGGTCGAAGAAGCCACGGACAAGGCGCGCCGCGAGCTCGCCAAGGAAAACGTCGGTATGCTTTCCGTCGAAGGCCAGCCGAAGGCCGAAATCACCCCGCAGGGCGATCTGTTGATCGGCGGCAAGGCCGCGACGATCGATGCCAAACAACGTACGCTGTTGTTGGAGCATCGCAAGCGTATCGTCGCAGTCGCAGAAACCGGCATGGACATTGGCGTGCAAGGCGCGGACTTGGCGGGCAAGGCGATCGGCGATGCCATCGGCAGCATTTTCAACGGCAATACCGACGAGTTGGAGAAGAAGGTCGAAGCCGAGGGGAAAAAGATCGAAAAATCGGCGGCCCGCCTATGCGAATTGCTGTCGCCTCTGTTGGCCAGTCAGCAGACGTTGGCCCAGGCGCTGCCCGCGTTCAAGCCCTACGCCACGATGACGCAGAAGGATGTGGACGAATGCAGTACCGAGAAGGGCAACGGTAACGGCGGCGAGATCATCGGCAAGGTGATCGAAAGCGCTTTCAATGGCGAACTCGATATCGAAGTGAATATCGACGATGACAAAAAATCCGATGGCGGCATGAACGCTGCCGCAGAAGCCGAAGCCGCCGGTGCCGCTGGCCCGGCCAAAGCCGCCGAGAGCGAGAAACGCTGAGGCGCAAACGCACGCGCCTCGCGGATCGGGCTCACGTATCGGCCTCACATGCCCAAGCCGCTGTCACGATCGAATCGACACGTCACGATCCGATCGCCGAAAAACGCGCCTCGTGCGCGTTTTTCGTGTCGCGCGTTCGGCGCATGTCCGAACGCGCTCTCGAAGCATCGAGCCTCGCATCTCGAACGACGCTTAGCCTCCGCTCGATACACCATCGCGAAGGCCGCCCTCGGTCAGCGCCAGCGGATCGAGCAATCGTTCGAGCGTTCTCGCGTCCAGACCGCTGTCTTCCAATGCCACGTCGAAGACCGGCCGGCGCTCGCGATAAGCGCGTTTTGCGATGGCCGCGGCGCGTTCGTAGCCGATCAGCGGATTGAGCGCGGTGGCGAGAATCGGGTTGCGGCCCAGAGCGCCGGCGACGCGGTCCTCGCGCACAGTCAAGCCATCGATGGCCGCGTCGGCCAGTGCGCGCATCGCATTCGCGAGCAGGCCGATGCTGTCCAGCAGGTTGTCGGCGATCAGCGGCAGCATCGTATTGAGTTGGAAATTGCCGCTCTGCCCGGCGATCGACACCGCGGCGTGATGGCCCATGACCTGCGCGCAGACCATGCACACGGCTTCCGGGATCACCGGATTGACCTTGCCCGGCATGATCGACGACCCGGGCTGCAGCGCCGGCAGCTCTATCTCGCCCAATCCCGCCAGCGGCCCCGAATTCATCCAGCGCAAATCGTTGGCGATCTTCATCAGCGCCACCGCCAGCGCATTTAACTGACCTGAGAATTCCACCGCATCGTCCTGCGCGGCGATGCCCTCGAAACGATCGCGCGCGGCCAAGAACGGCGTGCCTGTCTCGCGGCTCAAAGCCTTCGCCATGCGCGCGCCGAAACGCGGGTCGGCGTTGATGCCGGTGCCCACCGCGGTGCCGCCGATCGGCAGACGCCGCAGCCGCTTGAGGCTGTCGCCGATACGCGCGTCGGCGGACCGCAATTGCGATGACCACGCGCCGAATTCCTGCGCGAACGTCAGCGGCATCGCGTCCATCAGATGCGTGCGGCCGGTTTTCGCGGCGCGACGTAAACCGCGAGCGCGTCGATCGATGGCGTCGCGCAGATGCCGCAGCGCCGGCAGCAGCTCTTCGACCGTCGCCAACTGCGCGCTGACGCGAATCGCCGTCGGCACGACATCGTTGGAGCTTTGGCCGAGGTTCACGTCATCGTTGGGATGCGCTTTGCGCCCGGCGCGCGCTACCAAGGCCGCGATCACCTCGTTCGCGTTCATATTGCTGGATGTGCCGGAACCGGTTTGGAACACGTCGATCGGAAACTGCGCATCGTGCGCACCGGTCGCGACCTCCAACGCGGCCTTGCGGATCGCAGCGGCGCGCGCTTTCGGCAACAGCCCGAGTTCGGCGTTGACCTCGGCGGCGGCGGCTTTGATCAAGCCCAGCGCGCGCACGAACCCGCGCGGCATCGCGCGGCCGGAGATGCGGAAATTGTCGATGGCGCGCTGGGTCTGCGCGCCCCACAGCGCATCGGCGGGCACCCGTATCTCGCCCATGCTGTCGCGTTCGATGCGGAAAAGCGCCGCGTTCGCGTCGCGTCGGGCCATGGCCGGGCCTCCGAAACCTGAAGAGAGCCCGAGGATACGCTCCGGCGTTTAGAATTACCGCTCACGCCCGCGCCGCAGACCGCCATGTCCGACTCCGCCTTGCTCGCTCTCTCCCCGCTCGACGGCCGCTACGCCGGGAAAGCGGACGCGCTGCGTCCGATCTTCTCCGAATACGGCCTGATCAAAGCGCGGGTGAAGGTGGAAGTGGAATGGCTGCTGGCGCTGGCCTCCGAGCCCGGCATCGTCGAGTTGCCGCCGTTTTCCAACGACGCCATCGCCCGTATGCGCGCCTGGGCGGCGGGCCTGTCCATCGCCGACGCCGCGCGGGTGAAAGAGATCGAGCGCACGACCAATCACGACGTCAAAGCGGTCGAGTATCTGATCAAGGAGCGACTGAAGGACGACGTCGAGCTGGCCCCGGCGCTGGAATTCGTGCATTTCGCCTGCACCAGCGAGGACATCAACAACCTGAGCTACGCGCTCATGCTCAGCGAGGCGCGGCAAACCGTGCTGCTGCCGCGGTTGGACGCACTGATCCAAACCCTGCGCACGATGGCGCACGCGCACGCCGCGCTGCCGATGCTGTCGCGCACCCACGGCCAAACTGCCTCGCCCACCACCGTCGGCAAGGAACTCGCGAATGTCCTCGCCCGTTTGCAACGCCAAGGCGAACTGCTGGCCGCGGCGCAAATGCCGGGCAAGATCAACGGCGCGGTCGGCAACTACAACGCGCATGTCGCGGCGTATCCCGATGTGGATTGGCCGGCGTTCTCGCAGCGCTTCGTCGAATCGCTGGGCCTGGACTGGCAGCCCTATACCACCCAGATCGAACCGCACGACGGCATCGCCGAGGTCTGCGACGCGCAAAAACGCATCGACACCATTTGCATCGATCTGTGCCGCGACGTGTGGGGCTACATTTCGCTCGGCTATTTCAAGCAGGCGGTGAAGGCCGGCGAAGTCGGCAGTTCGACGATGCCGCACAAGGTCAATCCGATCGATTTCGAGAACGCCGAGGGCAATTTCGGCATCGCCAACGCGTTGTTCGAGCATTTCGCCGCCAAACTGCCGATCAGCCGCTGGCAGCGCGACCTCACCGACTCCACCGTTCTGCGCGCGCTCGGCACCGCGTTCGGTCACACCCTGGTCGGCTACGACGCGCTGCTGCGCGGCTTGAACAAACTCAGCGTCAATCCCGAGCGCCTCGCCGCCGATCTCGACGCCGCCTGGGAAGTGTTGGCCGAGGCCGTGCAGACCGTGATGCGTCGCCACGGCCTGCCGAACCCGTACGAACAATTGAAGGCGCTGACCCGCGGCCACGGCATCGACGAAGCGTCGATGCGCGGCTTCATCGAAGGCCTTGATCTGCCCGCCGATGCGAAGCAGCGCTTGCTGGCGATGACGCCCGGCACCTACACCGGGCTGGCCGAATCGCTGGCGCGCGCGGTGTGAGCACCGTGCGCTCGGATAGGCATATCGCTCGGATTCTCGCTGCGCTCGCGATCGTCGCGTCGCTCTCGCTGCCGAGCGCGGCGTCCGAACGCCCTCGCGACGCCGCAGCGAAAGCCTGCATCGCGGAAAATTCCGGCGCGGACTCGGTCGATTGCCTGATGGCGATTGCCGACGCGGCCGACACCGAGCGTCTCGCGCTGGAAGAGGCCTTTCTCGCTCGCGCGCAGGCGCGACTGGACGCGAACGACATCGGCGAAACCCATCACGGCATCGCGGTCGCGGACATGCGATCCGCCGCGCAAGCGTTCAAAGACTATGCCGAGCATCAGTGCGAAGCCGAAGTCGGCTTGAGCGACGCGGCCGCATCCGGCAGCGGCCAAATTCATTGGTCGTGCAAAATCCGTTTGATCGACGATCGCATCGCTCACCTGCGCGCGATGCTCGCGCGCGACGCGCTGCGGCCCGTCGCGACGCCCGCGTCGACGGCGACATCCTCCCTATCTCCGACTTCCCCCGGTTCCCCATGAAACGCTCTTCCCGCGCGAACGACGCCGCGCTTCCCTACGAAATCGACGCCACCGGCAAAGGCGTTCTGGGCATGCCGCCCGCCCAATTCCTGCGCGATTACTGGCAGAAACGACCGCTGCTGATCCGCAACGCCTTTCCGGGTTTCGTCTCGCCGGTGACGCCCGAAGATCTCGCCGGTTTGGCCTGCGAGGACCAGGCGCTGGCGCGCATCGCGAGTTACGACCGCGCGAACGACGCCTGGACGATGCGCAGCGGCCCGTTCGCCGAGGAAGAATTCCCCGGCATGCCGCACCACGACTGGACCCTGCTGGTGCAGGACGTGGAC
>JAGNNB010000010.1 GCA_017990865.1 Lysobacteraceae bacterium | reverse complement strand
ACTGAGGCGCGGCGATTGTCGAGACGCGCTTGCCTATCCGCAGCGCTTCAGGCGACGAACTGCTCGCTCAAAATCCGCTCTTCGAGATTGTGCTCGGGATCGAACAGCAGCGTGACGGTGCGGTCGCGCGATTCGCGGATCGCCACTTCGACGACATCGCGCACTTCATGCGAATCGGCGGTGGCGCTGACCGGGCGTTTGTAGGGGTCGAGCACGCGGAAGCGCGCTTCGGTGTCGGCTTTGAGCAAGGCGCCGCGCCAACGGCGCGGGCGGAACGGCGCGATCGGCGTGAGCGCGACCACGCCGCTGCCCAGCGGCAGGATCGGGCCGCCGGCGGAATAGTTGTAGGCGGTGCTGCCCGCGGGCGTCGCGACCATCACGCCGTCGCAAATGAGTTCGTCGAGCCGCGTCTGGCCGCTGAGTTCGATCGCGATATGCGCCGCCTGCCGCGTTTGTCGCAGTAACGACACTTCGTTGTAGGCCAGCGAGGCGACGCTCGCGCCGGATTCGGTGACGGCCTGCATTTCCAACGGGCGCAATTTCGCCGGCTCCGCGGCGGCCAAGCGATCGAGCAGATCGCCGTCGTCGTATTGGTTCATCAGAAAACCGACAGTGCCCAGTTTCATCCCGTACACCGGACGATTCAGCGCGCCGTGACGGTGCAAGGTCTGCAGCATGAAGCCGTCGCCGCCCAGCGCGCAGATCACATCGGCCTCGTCCGGTCGGCATTGTCCGTGGCGCGCGAGCATCGCCTTCAACGCGATTTGCGCGTCTTCGGTCGGGCTTGCGAGGAATGCGATCTTCGAAAACATCGTCATACGGGTCCTTATCGCGAGCGCCGGAGCCGTGATTGCGATCACGCACCAAGAACCGACGATTCGCCTATCTTCTGCGTTCCCGGCGCGCGTGGCAACGCCATCGTCGCGAGAACCCGGAATCGAGCCCTGTCTCGCGTCGGCATGCCGCGAAAAACCGCGGAATCGCCCGCGCGCAACGCCCCGGCCATGGACGCGCCCCCGCGCGTCGGCCATTCGTCAAGGAGGAGTCATGCCGTCTCACCGCAGTTTCCGCATCGCGACGCTCGCGATCGCGTCCGTTCTCGCCATCGCCGCCGCACAGGCGGCCGAAGCCCCCGCACCCGGTCTCGAACCGCAATGGTTGGAAAAACTCGATGCCTCGATCCCGTCGCCGCTCGCCGCTTACATCGTCGCGAACGATCACCCGATGGGTTCGCAAATCCGCTTGCACGAAGGCAAAGGCTTACCGTCGTTCTCGACGCGCGACTTCACCGCAGCCGCTGCGGCCTCTGTCGCGGGCATGGACGTCAGCGGCTACCAAGGCAATGTGAATTGGCCGGCCGCCTACGCGAACGGCGCGCGTTTCGCGTACGTGAAAGCGACCGAAGGCACCTACTACACCAACCCGTATTTCGCGCAGCAATACAACGGTTCGTATAACGTCGGCATGATCCGCGGTGCGTATCACTTCGCGCGACCGGACACCACGACCGGCGCGACCCAGGCGGATTATTTCGTCAATCGCGGCGGCGGCTGGTCGGCCGACGGCAAAACCCTGCCGGGCGTGGTCGATCTGGAATACAACCCCTACGGCGCCGCATGCTACGGCTTGAGCAAGGCCGGCATGGCCGCGTGGATTTCGTCATTCTCGAACCGCTACCGCACACGGACCGGACGTTATCCGGTGATCTACACCAGCACCAGTTGGTGGACGCAGTGCGTCGGCATGTCCGGCAATTTCAGCGCGACCAGCCCGTTGTGGATCGCGCGCTACGCCAGCACCGTCGGCACCTTGCCGTACGCATGGGGGTATTACACGTTCTGGCAATATGCCGATTCGGGCATTTTTCCGGGCGATCAGAATCGTTTCAACGGCGCGTACACGCAGCTCGTCGCGATCGCGCGAGGTTAAGGGGCGAGTCGCCTATCGCAACGACCGGCCGCGCGATACGGCCGGTCGTTGCGGATTCGGAGGCTGTCGCGCTCAGCTTTCCTGCGACAGCATCGACAATCGGCGCACCGCGACCGAAGCGGTCGGGTAGTCGAGCGATTTCTGCGCGGCCACTTCCGCCAGCATGTTCAACGTGAAGCGCAGCGAAGCGTCGTCGCGACCGATCCAATGCTGCACTTTCGCGTCGGCCGTCGCGCCCGGCGCATCCAGCGCCTGCGCCGTCAATTGACGTTGCTGCGCGGCCAATTCGTCGCGCAGCGAGCCACGTGCCACCGCGTGCCAACGGCCGTCGACCGCCAAGGCGTCGATCTGCTGATACAGCCACGGCAGTTTGAGCGCTTCGCCGAGCCGGAAATGCACCTTCGCCACATCCATCGGCTTGATCTTGCGCGCCAAGGCCACTTCGATGATGTCGCAGCACCATTCCAGATACGGCAGCGCCGCCAATTGCTTCGCCATCGCTTCGGGCAAACCTTTGGCTTTCCAATCGGCGAAACTGGCGTCGAACGCCGGGCGCATCGAATCCGGGAGAATGGCCGAGCCCGCGCGGATTTCGCGGAAACCGTCGTGATAGCGATCGACCGCGGTGGTGATGCCCGGAATCGCGCCCGGGCGCGACAGCAACCAGCGCGTCATCGAGCGCTGCAGCGACCAGATGGTCTGCAGCGCATCGACCTGCACCGATTCGGGCACTTTGCCGTCCAGCGCGTCGATCTGCGCCCACATGTCGCGGGCGTCGAGCGTTTCGCGGGTGATGGTGAACGCTTTCGCGACTTCGCCCGGCGTACGGCCGGTGTCCTCGGTCATGCGCAGATTGAACGTCGCGCCCATGCGGTTGACCATCGAGTTGGTCACCGCGGTGGCGATGATTTCGCGCTTCAAGCGATGCTGCTCCATTGCCTTGGCGTATTTCTTCTGCAACGGCTGCGGGAAGTAGCGCACCAGTTCCTTCGACAGATACGGGTCTTCCGGCACGTCGGTGTCGAGCAACTGCTGGAACAGCACGATCTTCGAATACGACAACAGCACCGACAATTCCGGCCGGGTCAAGCCGATCCGGCGCGTCTTGCGGTCCGCGATTTCGCTATCGCTGGGCAGGAACTCGATTTGACGGTCGAGCAGCCCCTGCGATTCGAGCGTGCGGATGAAATGCTGTTTCGAGCCCAAACGCGAAAGGCTCATGCGTTGCATCAGACTGATCGCCTGGTTCTGACGATAGTTGTCGTTCAGCACCAACTGCCCCACTTCGTCGGTCATTTCCGCGAGCAGCGTGTTGCGATCGGGCATCGTCAATTTTTTCTTCTGCACTTCGCCGTTGAGCAGAATCTTGATATTCACCTCATGGTCGGAGGTATCCACACCGGCCGAGTTGTCGATGAAATCGGTATTGAGCAACACGCCCGCCGACAACGCCGCTTCGATGCGTCCGAGCTGGGTCATGCCCAGATTGCCGCCTTCGCCGACCAGCTTGCAGCGCAATTCGCCGCCGTTCACGCGCAGACCGTTGTTGGCGCGGTCACCGACATCGGCATGGGTTTCGTTCGCGGCTTTGACGTAAGTGCCGATGCCGCCGTTCCACAGCAGATCGACCGGCGCTTTCAGAATCGCGTTCATCAGTTCCATCGGGCTCATGGACGCGGCTTCGCTCTCGATACCGAGCGCGGCCTTGATTTCCGGCGACAGCGCAATCGCTTTCGCCGAACGCGGGAACACGCCGCCGCCCTTGGAGATCAGCGACTTGTCGTAATCGTCCCAACTCGAACGCGGCAGCTTGAACATGCGGTCGCGCTCCTTGAAGGACGCAGCGACGTTCGGGTTGGGGTCGAGGAAGATGTGACGATGATCGAACGCGGCCAACAAACGAATATGCTTCGACAGCAGCATACCGTTGCCGAATACGTCGCCCGACATATCGCCGATACCGACGCAGGTGAAATCTTCGCTCTGGCAATCGCGGCCCATCGCACGGAAATGGCGTTTCACCGATTCCCACGCGCCGCGCGCGGTGATGCCCATGCCCTTGTGGTCGTAACCGACCGAACCGCCGGACGCGAACGCATCGTCCAGCCAGAAACCGTGCGCGCGGGCGATGCCGTTGGCGATGTCGGAGAAGGTCGCGGTGCCCTTGTCGGCGGCGACCACGAGATACGGATCATCGCCGTCGTGGCGCACCACATCGTCGGGCGGCACGATGCGGCCGTCGCCGGTGATGTTGTCGGTGATGTCGAGCAAACCGTTGATGAAACGTTTGTAGCAGGCGACGCCTTCGTTGAACCAGGCATCGCGATCGACCGCCGGATCGGGCAATTGCTTGCAGAAGAAGCCGCCCTTCGAGCCCACCGGCACGATGACGGTGTTCTTCACCATCTGCGCCTTCACCAGACCCAATACTTCGGTGCGGAAGTCTTCGCGACGATCCGACCAGCGCAAGCCGCCGCGCGCCACCGGACCGAAGCGCAGATGCACGCCTTCCACGCGCGGACCGCAGACGAAAATCTCGCGATAAGGGCGCGGTTTAGGCAAGTCCGGCACTTTCGACGAATCGAACTTGAAGCTCAGATAATCGGCCGGCCCACCGTCGGCGCGCAGACCGTCCTTGTAACGGCCGCGGTCGTAGCGAATGTAGTAATTCGTGCGCAGCGTCGCTTCGATCGCGGCGACGAAACTGCGCAGGATGCGGTCTTCGTCGAGACTGGACACGCGATCGAGCAACACCTTGATCGCCTGCCGCGTCGCCGCCAATTGCGCGTCGCGTTTGCCGCTGCGGGCGGCGATCACCGGCTCCACTGCGGCCAACATCGCGGCATCGTCCGCGGCCAGACTCATGAGCTGGTGGCGGAAATGCTCCATGCCCAGTTTGATATCGGCCTTGCTTTCGTTGCCGGTCGCCGGGTCGAAGCGCGCTTCGAACAATTCGGTCATCAGGCGCGCGAGGATCGGGTAACGCGCGAACGTGCCCTCGACGTACGCCTGCGAAAACGGAACGCCGAGCTGCAGCAGGTACTTGCAGTAGGCGCGCAGCATCGACACCTGTTTCCAGGACAGGTTCGCGGTGAGAATGAGGCGGTTGAAGCCATCGTTCTCCGCATCGCCGCGCCAAATGCGGCCGAAGGCTTCCTCGAAGTTTTCGTCGAAGTCGCCGACGTCGAGATCGCCGCGCGCGGCTTCGACTTCGAAGTCCTGGATATAGGCCGCGCGATCGCCGAGTTCGATGCGATATGGGTGCTCGGAAATCACGCGCAGCCCCATGTTCTCCATCATCGGCATCGCATCCGACAAGGGAATATCGTCGTGCAGTCGGTAGAACTTGAAGCGCAGGCCGCCGTCTTGGCCGCGGTAGAGGCTCAAACGCAAATCTTGTTCCGGGGTCAATCCGCCCAAGCGCTCCACGTCGCTGGCGGCGACCGCCGCGGAGACTTTTTCGATGTAGCCGGCCGGCAGCGCGCGGCCGATGCCCGAGGCGAGCGCGAGCCCCTGCTCTTCGCCGCGGCGCGCGACCAGTTGTTCGCGCAGATCGTCCTGCCAATTGCGCACGATCGCCGAAAGATTCGCGTTCAGAACGGCTGCGTCGGCGTCCACCGCTTCGCCCTTGCGCGGGCGCGCCAGCATGTGCACCTGCGCCAACGGCGAGTCGCCCATTTGAACCGTGGAATCGATACGATCGGCGTGCAGCGCGTCCTTGAGCATCGCTTCGATGCGCAGGCGCATTTCGGTGTTGTAGCGTTCGCGCGGCACGTAGGCCAGCACGGAATAGAAACGGCCATAGCGATCGTGACGCAGGAACAAACGGCTGCGCACGCGCTCCTGCAAGCCGAGCACGCCCTTGGCGAGATCGAGCAGTTCGCTCTCGGACGATTGGAACAATTCGTCGCGCGGCAATTTTTCGAGAATATGCCGCAACGCCTTGCCGCTATGGCTGTTGGCGGCGAAACCCGAACCGGTCATCACGCGGTCGTGCCGCTCGCGCACCAACGGAATCTCCCACGGGCGACGCGTATAGGCACCGGACGTGTAGAGACCGATGAAACGCTGTTCGCCCACCGCGCGCCCTTCGGCGTCGAAACTCAGCACGCCGATGTAATCCATGTAGCCGGGACGATGCACGCTGGAACGCGCGTTGGTCTTGGTCAGGATCAACGCGTCCACTGCGCCGGACTGCGGCATGTAATGCGCCGCGAGCGTGGTCAATTTGCGCGGTTTCGCCGCGGCTTTGGCGCGCAACAAGCCCAGGCCGGTGCCGTCGATCGCCGCCAGCACTTCATCACTGCCCTGTTTCTTGACCTTGTATTCGCGATAGCCGAGGAAGGTGAAATGATCGGCCGCCGCCCAACGCAAGAACTCCTGCGCTTCGGCGCGCCCGGCCGCGTCGATCGGCATCCGCCGATGCGCTAAATCCTCGGTGATTTGCAGCATCTTGTCGCGCATCGACGGCCAATCGCCGACGATCGCGCGCACATCGGCCAGCACGGTACGGATCGCGGTTTCGACCTCGGCGGCGTCGGCGGCGGATTGACGATCGATCTCCAGACTCATCATCGATTCGGCCACGCCCTCGCCCACCGCCGTCAACTTGCCGGCGCGGTCGCGCTTCACCGTCACGATCGGATGGCCCAGCACATGCACGCCGATGCCGCGCTCGGCGAGCGCCATCGTCACCGAGTCGACCAGGAACGGCATATCGTCGTTGACGATCTGCAGCATGGTGTGCGGCGATTCCCAACCGTGCTTGCCTTGGCTGGGGCTGAACAGGCGCACGCTCGGCGTACCCGGCGTGCGTTTGCGCGCGAATTCGAGCATATCGCACGCCAGCGCGGCCCAGGCGTCGGCGCTGTGCGCCGGCAATTCGTCTTCGCTCATGCGCTGATAGAACGCGTCGGCGAACGCAACGGCATCGTTCGCGCCGCCTTTGGCGCGCTTGCGCACGGCCTCCAGGATCGGCGCGAGCAGACGTTGTTCGCCACGGTTCGGTTTGCCGGCGCCGCGGGCGCGCGGGGAAGCGATTTTCTTGGTCATGTGCGTTGCGATCCGTTGGGCGCCGCGATCAGCGCAGGCCGGTTTCGTTGCGGGCGATCACCAAACGTTGGATCTCGCTGGTGCCTTCGTAGATTTCGGTGATCTTCGCGTCGCGGAAGTACCGCTCCAGCGGCATTTCCTTCGAGTACCCCATACCGCCGTGGATTTGCACCGCTTGATGCGCGATCCACATCGCGGCTTCCGATGCCGTCAGTTTCGCGATCGACGCTTCGTTGGTGAAACGCTGGCCTTCGCCTTTCAGCCACGCCGCGCGCAGCGTCAGCAGCATCGCCGCATCGAGCTTGCATTTCATGTCGGCGATCTTGGCTTGGGTCATTTGGAACGTACCGATCGGTGCGCCGAAGGCTTTGCGCTCTTTCACGTAAGCGACCGTGGCTTCGTAGGCGGCGCGGGCGATGCCGATGGCCTGCGAAGCGATGCCGATGCGGCCGGCGTCCAGCACGCCCATCGCGATCTTGAAACCCTCGCCTTCCGCGCCCAGCACTTCGTCGGCGTTGACGCGGTAATCGGCGAATTCGATCTCGCACGTCGCCGACGCGCGGATGCCCAGCTTCGGTTCGGTCTTGCCGCGATGGAATCCTTCGCGCGCGGTGTCGATCACGAAGGCGGTGATGCCGCGCGCGCCTTTTTCGGGGTCGGTCATCGCGAACAGCACGATGTACTTCGCCACCGGGCCGGAAGTGATCCAACTCTTCTTGCCGTTGACGACGTAGCTGCCGTCGGTCTGCTTCACCGCCTTGCAGCGCATCGCGGTGGCGTCGGAGCCGGACTGCGGCTCGGTCAGCGCGAAGGCGCCGATTTCGCGACCTTCGGCGATCGCGCGCACGTACAACTGCTTCTGCGCCTCAGTGCCGAATTTCAGAATGCCGTTGCAGAACAGCGAGTTGTTCACCGACATGATGGTGGAATGCGCGGCGTCGGCGGCGGCCACTACGATCATCGCCAGTACGTAGCTGATCGCGTCCATCCCGGCTCCGCCGTATTCGGCCGGCACCTCGATGCCCATCATCCCGTTCTCGCCGAGCGTGCGCATGTTCTCCAGCGGGAATTCGCCGATCTTGTCGAAATGCTCGGCGCTGGGCGCGATCTTTTCCTGGGCGATGCGCCGTGCCGCGTCCTGAATCATCAACTGCTCATCTGTGAAACGAAAATCCACGGGCATGTCCTCGGCGATGAATACGAAAACATCATTGTAACGGCGGGGCCGTTCCAGCCCTAGCCTCGCGCCCGCGCCGGGGCTTCGCGCTTGACCGCATCCCGCCGGCGGCCGACAATTATCGCTATATCGCGATACGAAGATATTTGAGCCATGGACCTTGAAGGTTGGTCGTCCCGTTTGAAAGTGCTGGCCGACGCCACCCGCGTGCGGCTGCTCGCCTTGCTCGAACGCGAGGAGCTGACCGTGGCCGAGCTGTCCTCGATCACCCGCTTGGCGCAGCCGCGGGTATCGACCCATCTGGCGCGACTGAAGGACGCCGGGCTGGTTCGCGACCGCCGCGCCGGGGTTTCGGCTTACTACCGCTTCGAGGAAGCCGGCCTGGACCCGGCTCAGCGCGCTCTGTGGCGCACGTTGCGCGAAGGCAGCGACGACCCCTTGTTGCGCCAGGACGAGGAACGAATTCCGTCGGTGCTGGCCGCGCGCGCAGCCGACGCCAATTGGGCCGATAGCGTGGCCGGCGATATGGAACGGCACTACTCGCCGGGCCGCACGTGGGAAGCGCTGGCGCGTTCGGCGCTACCGCTGCTCGCCCCTGGCCGGGTGTTGGACATCGCCTCGGGCGATGGCGTGCTGGCCGAACTGCTGGCGCCGCATGCCCGCGAATACATCTGTTTGGACGTCAGCGCCCGCGTGGTCGCCGCCGCCAGCGAACGCCTGCGCCGCTTCGAACACGTCGAAGTGCGCGAAGGCGATATGCACGCGCTGCCGTACGAGGACGGACGTTTCGATCTGGTGGTGCTGATGCACGCCCTGACCTACGCCGCCAAACCGGCGCAGGCGGTGGCCGAAGCGGCGCGCGTGCTGCGCCCCGGCGGACGCCTGCTGCTGTGCAGTCTGGCCCGGCACGAACACCGCGGCGTGGTCGAAACCTATGGTCACGTCAATCTGGGCTTCGGCGACAAGGATCTGCACAAATTCGCCGAAAAAGCCGGTCTCGAGATCGTCGCCAGCGACATCGTCACCCGCGAAAAACGCCCGCCGCATTTCGAAGTCGTCTCTCTGATCGGAGTCAAACCATGAGTGAACGCGACTTGCCCTGGCTGCGACCGGACCGCGTCGCCGCGCTCGAAGCGGCGTTGGCGCAACGCATTTTGATCGTCGACGGCGCGATGGGCACGATGATCCAGCGCTACGACCTGCAGGAAGGCGATTATCGCGGCGAACGTTTCGCCGAGGGCTTCGATGCGAAGGCCGTGACCGACCATGCGCACGCCGCGGGCTGCGCCTGCGGCCACGAACATCGCGACCAGAAAGGCAATAACGATCTGCTGAGTCTGACCCGCCCGGACATCATCGCGGAGATCCATCGCGGTTATCTCGATGCCGGCGCCGATTTGATCGAAACCAACACCTTCAACTCCACCACCATTTCGCTGGCCGACTACGGATTGGAGCATTTGGCGCGCGAATTGAACGAAGCCGGCGCGCGGCTCGCCCGCAGCGCCTGCGATGTCGCCGAAGCGGCGACCCCGAGCAAACCTCGCTTCGTCATCGGCGTGCTCGGCCCGACCAGCCGCACGGCTTCGATCAGCCCAGACGTGAATCGCCCGGGTTTCCGCGCGATTTCCTTCGACGAATTGCGCGTGGCCTACCGCGAAGCGGCCGAAGGTTTGATCGACGGCGGCGCCGACGCGCTGATGGTCGAAACCATTTTCGACACGCTCAACGCGAAGGCCGCGCTGTTCGCGATCGAAGAGGTCTTCGAGTCGCGCGGCGCGCGTCTGCCGGTCATGATCTCCGGCACAATCACCGACGCCTCCGGCCGCACCCTGTCCGGGCAAACGGCGGAAGCCTTCTGGTATTCGCTGCAGCACGCGCAACCGTTGTCGATCGGCTTGAATTGCGCGCTAGGCGCAAAAGACCTGCGCGCGCACGTCGATATCCTGGCGCAAGTCGCCGATGCGCACATCAGCACGCATCCGAACGCCGGCCTGCCCAACGCCTTCGGCGGTTACGACGAAACGCCCGAGGACATGGCCGCCGTGCTGCGCGAATTCGCCGAGGCCGGCCTGCTCAATATGGTCGGCGGATGCTGCGGCACCACGCCCGAACACATTCGCGCGATCGCCGACGCGGTCGCCGATGTACCGCCGCGCGCATTGCCGCAATGGGAAGCCGCGGCGTGAGCGATCGTGCAAGTGCGTCGACATCGATGAGCCTCCGCAGCGCTGGCAGGTATGTCCTCCCTCTCCCCTGCATCGCGAATGCAGATTTTCTCCCTCTTCTCCGCATCGCGAGTGCAGATTTTCTCCCTCTCCCCGGCCCCGCCGGGGAGAGGGTCGGGGTGAGGGGCAAAACGGCCGCGATGATCTCGCCATCAACGACCGCCTCCTGCAAAGCGCCCCTCACCCCAGCCCTCTCCCCCACCTCGCGCGGGAGAGAGGGAGCAAGTCCCCGAGATCCACGATGAACTCCCCTCTCGTTCGCCACACACGCCTCAGCGGGCTGGAACCGCTGGTCATCTCGCCCGAGACCAACTTCGTCAACGTCGGCGAGCGCACCAATGTCACCGGCTCGGCGCAGTTCAAGAAATTGATTCTGGAAGGCCGCTTCGACGAAGCCGTGGTCGTCGCTCGCCAGCAGGTCGAGAACGGCGCGCAGGTGCTCGACGTCAACATGGACGAGGGCATGCTCGATTCCGAACGGGCCATGGTGGAATTCCTGAACCTGATCGCCGCCGAGCCGGACATCGCGCGCATCCCGGTGATGGTGGACAGCTCGAAATTCGCCGTGATCGAAGCCGGTTTGAAATGCCTGCAGGGCAAAGGCATCGTCAATTCCATTTCGATGAAGGAAGGCGAAGCCGAATTCCTGCGGCAGGCGCGCTTGGTGCGTCGCTACGGCGCCGCGGTGGTGGTGATGGCCTTCGACGAACAAGGCCAGGCCGATACCGTCGCGCGCAAAGTCGATATCTGCTCGCGCGCGTACGCGCTGCTGACCGAGCGCATCGGGTTTCCGCCGGAAGACATCGTGTTCGATCCCAACGTCTTCGCGGTCGCCACCGGCATCGAAGAACACAACGACTACGCCGTCGCCTTCATCGAAGCGACCCGCGAACTCAAACGCCGTTTCCCGCTCAGCCACGTCTCCGGCGGCGTGTCCAACGTGTCGTTCTCGTTCCGCGGCAACGAAGCCGTGCGCCAAGCGATCCATGTGGTGTTCCTGTACCACGCGATCCGTGCCGGCATGGATATGGGCATCGTCAACGCCGGCGCCTTGCCGCTGTACGACGATTTGGATTCGGAATTGCGCGAGCGCGTCGAAGACGTGGTGCTGAACCGCCGCGCGGATTCGACCGAGCGCCTGCTGGAAATCGCCGACAGATTCAAGGGCAAGAAGGGCGAGAAGCGCGTCGAGGACCTGCGCTGGCGCGAGAAACCGGTGAACGACCGGCTGTCGCACGCGCTGGTCCACGGCATCGACCAGTACATCGAGATCGACACCGAAGAAGCGCGCGCACGCTCCACGCGTCCACTGGACGTCATCGAAGGCCCGCTGATGTCCGGCATGAACGTGGTCGGCGATCTGTTCGGCGCCGGCAAGATGTTCCTGCCGCAGGTGGTGAAATCGGCGCGCGTGATGAAAAAAGCCGTGGCCTATCTGCTGCCCTACATCGAAGCCGAAAAAGCCCGCACCGGCGACACCGGTAAAAACAACGGCAAGATCGTGCTGGCGACGGTCAAGGGCGACGTGCACGACATCGGCAAGAATATCGTTGGCGTGGTGCTGGCCTGCAACAATTTCGAAGTGGTCGATCTGGGCGTGATGGTGCCGGCGCAGACGATTTTGGACCGCGCGAAGGAAGAGAAGGCCGACATCATCGGCCTCTCCGGCTTGATCACGCCCTCGCTGGAAGAAATGAGCCATGTCGCCCGCGAAATGCAGCGTCAGGGCTTCGACGTACCGCTGTTGATCGGCGGCGCCACCACCTCGCGCGCGCACACCGCGCTGAAAATCGATCCGCATTACGCCGCGCCGACGGTGTGGGTGAAGGACGCCTCGCGCGCGGTCGGCGTGGCGCAATCGCTGATCTCGCCCGAATTGCGCGCCGCCTATGTCGCCGCCAACGAGAGCGACTACGCCGATATTCGCGCGCGTCATCGCAATCGCGGCGATGCGAAACGATTGGTGCCGCTGGAAAAAGCGCGCGCGCAAGCCTTCGACGGCGGATGGGCGGACTACGACCCGCCCGCGCCGCGCGCGCCGGGCACGACCGTATTCGACGACTATCCGCTGACCGAGCTGATCGACTACATCGATTGGACGCCGTTCTTCGCCACCTGGGAATTGGCCGGGAAATTCCCCGCGATTCTCGACGATGCGATCGTCGGCGCGCAGGCGCGCGAGTTGTATCGCGACGCGCAGGCGATGCTGGCGCGCATCGTCGACGAGAAATGGTTGACCGCCAAAGGCGCGTTCGGGCTGTGGCCGGCGAACAGCGTGGGCGACGATGTCGAAGTTCTCCTGCCCCCATCCCAACCTTCCCCCGCCAGCGGGGGAAGGAGCGAAGTCGCCACCCTCCACTTCCTCCGCCAGCAAGTCGATAAACCCGTCGATCGCCCGGACTTCTGTCTCGCCGATTTCGTCGCGCCGAAAACCTCGGGGAAACAAGACTGGATCGGCATGTTCGCGGTGACGGCCGGGCTCGGTATCGAACCGCATGTCGCGCGTTTCGAGGCCGATCACGACGACTACAACGCGATCTTGCTCAAAGCCCTCGCGGACCGATTGGCCGAAGCGTTCGCGGAACGCCTCCATCAGCGCGTGCGCACCGAGTTCTGGGGTTACGCCGCCGATGAGGCGTTGAGCGGCGATGCCTTGATCGCCGAATCCTATCGCGGCATACGCCCCGCGCCCGGTTATCCGGCCTGCCCCGAGCACAGCGAGAAAGCGATGCTGTTCCGCCTGCTCGACACCAGCGCGAAGACCGGCATGTCGCTGACCGAAAGTTTCGCGATGCTGCCCGCGGCGTCGGTTTCGGGTTACTACTTCAGCCACCCGCAGAGTCAGTATTTCGTCGTCGGCCGCGTGTCGAAAGAGCAAGTCGAGGATTACGCACGGCGCAAGGGCGTGTCGTTGGCGCAAGCCGAGCGCTGGCTCGCCTCGAATCTGGATTACGATCCGGAGTAAGCTGCTTCCGCAGCGAAGATCTCAGCGACCGGCCTTCCGCATCGTAGCGATCGTCGTCCAACCTGCATGGGAGCCCATCAGCAGATGCTATCGACAACACGCATTGCGATTCCGCTCGCGGCGCTCGGCATGTTCGTCATCCTGCCCTGCCATGCCGCGGATGGTTGGTGGCCCTATCCGACCCAACCGTTTTTCAGTCCGAGCGCGTTTTCGCGCGACGGCAGCTTGATCGTAGGCGGGTCTGGAAACGCCGCTGCGTACTCCGTGCGTGCGACGGGCGAAGTGATCCAAATCGGGACGTTCACACCGCCCGTATCGCCAACGCCATGGGCGGCGTACTTCACGGCGGCCGGCAGCGATTCGAATGGCCGACCCACGATGTCGGGAATCGCTTACGGCAATTGCACCGACCGAAACGGCTGCGCGCGGCTCGGATTCCGTTGGTCGGCCGCGACCGGTTTCGTCGCACTGGATAATCCGTATAGCCCGCTGCTCGGCACCATCGCAACGGATATCAGCGCGAACGGTGCGATCGTCGTTGGCGCGGTCCAGCAGATACGCGCCAATGGATCGCCGGAAGGCGTCCCGCCTCCCTCGGTTTTGCTGGTGCGCGGCTGGGAAGCGGCGATCTGGGATCAGTCGAATACGTTGCGACGTCTCGGGTTCCTATCGGGCGGAGGCATGAGCGTGGCGAACGCCACCAGCGCGAACGGAGAGATCGTGGTCGGTACGGCCGACCTCGGTTACGCCAACGGCCAAACCGGTGCCGTCGCCTTTCGCTGGACGGCCGCAAGCGGCATGGTTTCGCTCGGAACGGTCGCAGGCGATTACCTGAGCTACGGCGTCGATGTATCGGGCGACGGCGATGTGGTCGTCGGCGCGTCGCGTCTGACCTATCTCCCCGACAACATCTGCTGCATCCCCGCGACGCGCGATGTCGCCTTCCGCTGGACATCCGCCACGGGTATGCAAGCGCTCGGCTACTTGCCCAACTTGAACAACAGCGTCGCGACCGCGGTGTCCGACGACGGCCGTGTCGTCGTCGGATACGGATTCGCGATCGACGCTGTCGGCAATCCGGTCGATTTCAGCAGTGTGGCTTTCCGGTGGAACGCCGCGGAGGGAATGCAATCGGTCTCGCAGTGGCTCACGGCCGCAGGCGTTTCGCTGCCTTCAGGATTGGTACTGAGCTACGCCAGCGACACCGATCGCACCGGCGAAACCTTGATCGGCACGGGTCGATACGAAGGCCAAGCGTCCAGCAGAGTGTCCTGGATCGCCTATGTCGGCGAGAGAGGGAGCGGGCTGCTGACCGACCTCGAAGCGTATCGCCATGGCCTCGGAGAAAGTTCGAGCCGCTTTGCGGGCTCGGCGCAGTCGCTTCCATCGACCGCCCTCGGCGGATCGCATCGACGCACGCTGTTCGATCGCGGCGTCGACGGCGAAGGCCACGGTTGCGCCTGGGCCAGCGCCGATGTCGATGTCGTCGACGAACACCAGCGACGGCAGCAATGGTTCGAAGTCGGCGCCTGCCGCGATCTCGGTCAATGGCGCCTCGGCCTGGGGCTGAGCGGAGGCAGCGACCGTGCGACCTTCGGCATGGGCAGTTCCCTGCGAACCACCAACCATCATCTCTCCGCTGAGCTCGCGACCAGAATCGGCTCACGATTGGAGGCCGACGCGCAGGCGACGTACGGCGAGTTCGATCTGCGCGAAACGCATCGCTATGCCGATGCCACCGGCATCGATACGTCATGGGGCGTGGGCCGCGGGCACTACGAAGCGCTCAGAGCGCGCATGTTCGCGCGCGATCTATGGACGATCGGCAGCGCGAAGCTGACGCCCTACGCCTCGGTCGCGCATGTACGCAGCGCACTGAGACCATTTGCCGAAACCCAAGGCAGCTTTCCGGCCAATTACAGCGGCGCGCGTTGGGTCTCGAGCGAAGCCACGCTCGGGTTGTCGACCACGTTGCGCGCGGGGGCAGACACGACGATCACACCGTCTCTCGAATTCGGCCATCGCCTCGCCGAATCCGATACGCCCCTGCTTGCCGACATGAACGGTGTGCTCGGCACGACGCTGGTACAGAGCGATCAAGATCGCGATTGGGCGGGCCTGGCGATCGATGTCGATCGACGCATCGGAGAACGGTCGAATCTGCGCTTGAGCCTGACCGCGAATTCGCGCGATGCTACGAGCATCGGAATCGGTGCGCTGTACGGCGTTCGATTCTGAAATATCTTCGCATGCGATGACCGACACCCTCATCTTCTCCCACGCCAACGGTTTCCCGTTGCCGGTTTACCGCCGGCTGCTGGACGCGTTGCGGCCGGAGTTCGAGAGCGTCGGCATCCCGCGTTTCGGGCACGATCCTTCGCGCCCGGCGACGACGGATTGGCCGTATCTGGTCGACGAGTTGGTCGAGTACGTCAACGCACTGCCGACGGTCGGCGCGCGCGTCTGGTTGGTCGGGCACTCGCTGGGCGGCTATCTGAGCGTGCTCGCGGCGGAGCGGTTGCATCCGCGCGTCGCGGGTATTGTGATGCTGGATTCGCCGGTGATCGTCGGCGCACGCGCGACGATGCTGCGCTTGGGCCGCGCATTCGGCCTGGACCGTCTGGTCATGCCGTTGCAGCAGACGCTGCAGCGACGTAAGCACTGGCCCGACATCGAAGCCACGCACGCGCATTACGCGGTGAAACCGGCCTTCGCGCGCTGGCATCCCGATGTGCTGCGCGACTACGCCGAATACGGCACGGTGCCCGATGGCCGCGGCGGACGCGAATTGTTTTTCGATCGCAGCGTCGAATATCGCATCTACCGCTCGTTACCGACTTCGCGCGTCGCCGCTGTCGGTGCGCGCCTCGATGCGCCGGTCGCATTCATCGGCGGGCGCGATTCGCGCGAACTTCGGCACGTCGGTTTGAGCGCCACCCGCGCGCTGGTGGGCCAACGCCTGTACTGGGTCGATGGCGGGCATCTGTTTCCGATGGAATCGCCCGACGCGACCGCCGAGCGTATCCGCACCGCGATCGACGCCATGCGGCGAACGTGAACCGCCGAATCGCCGCCGACGACGACCGCGCGCACCCGATGAGACCTGCCCAATGAACGACGATCCGCAGCATTCGCTCAGCAACGAAGCCTTCCTGCTCAAGCACGCCGCGCCCGGGCGCATCGGCTTATGCGCCGGCGACGATGGCATCAGCAAACTGATCCGCAAGGCGCAGGCGCCGTTGACCGAACACGGTCATCGCAGTCTGTGGTCGCATGCCTTTCTGATCGGCGAACGTCGCGTCGATGGCCATTGGTGGGTGATCGAATCCGACCTCGACCTGCGCTACAAACACGTGCGATTGGGCGTGCAGGAAAACCGCATCGACCGTTATTTCGACGCCGAGGCCTTTCCGAACATCGCCGTGCTCGATTTCGGCCTGGACGCGGAGCGCACCCAGCGCGCGATGGCCGCAGCGCTCGATCTGCTCGCCGGTCAATCGCATTATTCGATCAGCGAACTCGCGGGGACGGCGCTGGCGATGCACAGCAGCCGACTGCGGCGCCGCAAGAACCTGCTGGGCAAAGACGGCGCGGTGTTCTGCTCGGCGCTGGTGCAGCACTGCTACGCCGCCGCCGACGTGCATTTTCATCCCGGTGTCGAATGCAAGAACATCGCGCCGCACGACATCGACGAATCGCCCCTGCCCCACGCCAGCCATCGTCTGATTCGCGACCCGGGCATTTCCAGGCTGCGCCGCTTCGCGCAAGCGACGACCGCGCTGTTGAACAGGCCGGTGGACGAGTTGTTGTGATCACGCCCTGAGTGCACGGCGACGGCGAACGATACCGTCGCGAAAGCATGCGTTACCCCAACGGCTGCGCGCGCTGGGCGCGACGCCTCACCAGACCAAATCGTCCGGTACTTTGTATTTCGGGTCGGCGTAGGGGTCGTCTTCGATGGGCGCGTTCGGATCGACTTTCAGCGCGACCGCAGCCGCGAAAATCGCTTCGGCTTCCGCCAGCGCTTCGGCGGTCACCAGCGAATAACGTCCGTCGATCTGGATCACGCCCAATTCGCCGGCGTTGAGTCGTTTGAGTTGGTCTTCGTTGACGTAGATGCGCTTGATCTTGCCGCCGTACGGGAAATGCCGCGCGATTTCGGCGTTCGGGTCGTTCAAGGCTTTGTCTTTCGCCCACTCGGCCAGTTTCGCTTTGGCTTCGCGACGCTTGCGCGCTTCTTCCTGCTTCACGCGCTCGGCTTCGATGCGCTCTTCCTTCTCGCGCTGCGCACGGATCGCGTAGGCCTTGGCCAAGTCGATCTCTTCCTGACTGCGCGGCTTCTTGCGCTGCGCATCGCCTTGCGCACCCGCAGGCTTCGTTGCCGCTTGCGCGCCGCGCCCCCTATCTCGATCGCGATCTCGGTCGCGATGGCGCGGGTCGCGCCCCGGCCCCGTCGGCGGGCGCTTGCCTCGCTCTGGTTGCAAGCCGCGGGCTTGTCCAGCGTCGCCCGGGCGATGCCCGGATTTCGGCGCGGAACCGCCGGGTTTTTCCTGCCTGTCGGGTTTCGGCGAAGGCTTGAAACCCAGGCCCAGCAATTGGTCGCGCAGCGTATCGCTCATGTCGGCGTCGGTTGAACAGCGTCAGTAATGCGGCGGCGGCGGTTCGTCGGCCGGATCGGCCATCAAATCGCCCCGGTGGAGTTTCAATTCTTCCAGGACGCGACGCAGCGAATCCGCGCCGCGCGCGGCTTCGGCGCGCAATTCGGCCAAGGCGTCGCTCAGTTCGGTTTGCGCGTGTTCCTGGAACGCGAGACGCGTTTCCAATTCGACGACCCGCCGCTGCAAATCGGAATGCGTCGACGCTTCGGTCGATGCGTCGCTTGCGGTCGTTGGATTGTTGTTCGACATCGGGTGCGACTACGGTTTGCGCACGGATCGGCCGCGACCGATGCCGTAATACGCCAAACCCGCAGCTTCGACCTCAACCGGATCGTACAGATTGCGTCCGTCGAACACGGCCGCATCCTTCAACGCCGATTTCAGTTTGCCGAAATCCGGGCTACGGAACTGTTTCCATTCGGTCACCACGATCAGCGCATCGGCGCCCTGCAGCGCATCCGGCGCGTGTTCGCACAGCATCAGATCGGCGCGCTCGCCGAAAATGCGCTGCGCTTCGTGACTGGCTTCCGGATCGAACGCGCGCACGTTCGCGCCCGCGTCCCACAGCAGTTTCAGCAGCGTGCGGCTGGACGCTTCGCGCATATCGTCGGTATTGGGCTTGAACGCCAACCCCCAGACCGCGAACGTGCGCCCGCGCAGCGCGTCGACGCTGCCGTAGTGCCCCACGATCAACTCGTACAGATGCGCTTTCTGCCGCGCGTTCACCGATTCGACCGAATCGAGCAATTCCGCGCGATAGCCGTATTGCTGCGCGGTGCGGGCCAGCGCCTGCACGTCCTTGGGGAAACACGAACCGCCATAACCGGCGCCCGGGTAGATGAAGTGCCAGCCGATGCGCGGATCAGAGCCGATGCCATGCCGCACCATTTCGATATCCGCACCGACGCGCTCGGCGATATTCGCCATCTCGTTCATGAAGCTGATCTTGGTCGCCAGCATCGCGTTCGCGGCGTATTTGGTCAGCTCGGCCGAGCGCACGTCCATGGTCACGATGCGCTCGTGATTGCGATTGAACGGCGCATACAACCGCTTGAGTTTTTCGACCGCCGCCGCGCTGTCGGCGCCGATGACGATACGATCCGGACGCATGCAGTCTTCGACCGCCGCGCCCTCTTTCAGGAATTCCGGATTGGAGACCACATCGAACGGCACCGTCGCGCCGCGCGCGTTCATCGCCTGCGAAATCGCGGCGCTCACTTTGTCGGCGGTACCGACCGGCACGGTCGATTTATCCACGACTACCGCGTAGCGCTGCAGATGCGCGCCGATGGTCTTGGCCACCGCCAGCACGTACTGCAGATCGGCGCTGCCGTCCTCGTCGGGAGGCGTGCCGACCGCGATGAAGATCACGTCGCCGTGCGCGATCGCATCGGCGGCATCGGTGGTGAAGCGCAGCCGCCCCTCGGCGTAATTGGCCTTCACCATCGGTTCCAGGCCCGGCTCGTAGATCGGAACGATGCCGTTGCGCAGGCCGTCGATCTTGGCGGTGTCGATATCGACGCAGATCACTTCGTGGCCGACTTCGGCGAGGCAGGTGCCGGTCACGAGGCCCACATAGCCGGTGCCGAAAATGGTGACGCGCATAGGAACCTCATGAACTTCGCATCCGTCGCGCGATACCGCGACGGTCGGAACGAAACGACGAGAGATCGATCTCTTGACCGACTTGTTGGTCGGCCTGTCGATCGACCTCTCGTTCGAGATCGTCGGACGTCGATTCGCACCGAGCGCCCGCACGCATGCGGAACGCTCGGCGCGAAAGCCGTCGCGTCGACTTAGGGCTTGACGATTTCCAGCAGTTCGACGTCGAACACCAGCGCCGCGTTCGGCGGGATCGGGCCGCCCGGAGTACCGGTTTCGCCGTAGCCCAGCTTGGCCGGGATCCACAGCTTGAACTTGCTGCCGACCGGCATCAGTTGCAGCGCTTCGGTCCAACCCGGCACCACCGCGTTCACCGCGAACTGGGCGGGTTCGTTGCGGTCGTGCGAGCTATCGAACTTGGTGCCGTCCAGCAGCGTGCCGGTGTAGTGCACGCGAACGTTGTCGTTGGCGGTGGGCTTGGCGCCCTTGCCCATGGTCACGGCTTGATATTGCAGACCCGAAGCGGTGGTGACAACGCCGGACTTCTTGCCGTTCTCGGCGAAGAACTTCGTGGCTTCGGCCAAATTGGTCTTGGACTTCGCTTCCATCTCGGCCTTCTGCTTGGCCTGCATCTTGGTCGCGAACGCCTGCATCACCTGACCGACCTGTTCTTCGGTCATCTTCGGCTTACGGTCGGCCAAAATGTCCTCGATGGCCTTATTGACGGTGTCCATATCGACCTCGTCTTTGATCGGCTTGATGTTCTTGCCGATATCCATGCCGATCACGTAGCTGACCTGCTGCTTTTCGGTGGCCAAACCTTCGATCTTGGTGGCCGATGCCTTATCGGTCGCTTCGCTCTTCGCTTCGCCGGCCTTGGCGTCTTTGTCGATCGGTTTGCAGGCTGCGGTGAGGGTCATCAGGGACAGAACCAGCGCGGCGGCCAGCGGGGTTTTCATCGACGAACTCATTGACTTGGAACTCCTGGGTGGATGCGGGCGTAGCGCCGGCAGAAAGGGTTGGGGGAACGGGTTGCGGGGGTATGACGGGAATACGGATTGCGAATGGGTCGAGCAACGGAAGCCGGATACGGGTACGA
>JAGNNB010000229.1 GCA_017990865.1 Lysobacteraceae bacterium | reverse complement strand
GCGCATGGCCGTCAAGAAAAGCGGCAGCATCGTCAACGTCGCCTCGGTGAACGCGAAGCGCCCCGCGCACGGTCAAGGCGTGTATTCGATGACCAAGGCCGGCATCGTCAACATGACCGAAGGCTTCGCGAAAGAACTCGCCGCGCAGGGCATCCGCATCAACGCGTTGTTGCCGGGGTTGACCGACACCAAATTCGCATCGGCCATCACCGGCAACCCGAAACTGATGGGTCTGATGTCGCAACTCATTCCGATGGGCCGCAGCGCGCAGCCGGATGAAATCGCGCCGGCCGTGCTGTTTTTGGTGTCGCCGGCATCGGCGTACGTCACGGGCACGTGCTTGGCCGTGGATGGCGGCTATTTGGCCTAAGCGTTGCGGGTTGCAGGCCGCGCGAACGACGGTATCGCGCGATCGAAAGACCTATCCTGCGTCTTCGTCGGCGGCCACTTGGCCGACCCACAGCCGATTCCCATCGGGATCTTCGAAACGGAACTCCGTCATCCCGTAGAACGTCTCGTCCAGATCGGGCACCCGCACGCCGTTCGCGCGCAGCGAGGCGTGATACGCGCGCACATCCTCGGGATACAGATACAGCACCGACATGCGCGGCGCGTTCGGATGAACGTTGATGGATTCGTCCACCATCAGCCGGCAATCGCCGAAACGCAGCATCGCCCAACGCCAGCCGTCGTTGCGATCTTCGACTTCGAAGCCCAAGGCTTCGTAGAACGCGACGCTCGCCGGCATGCTGCGCACCGGAAGCATCGGGACGATTCGGGTCATGCGCATGGGGATTCCTCGGTGTCGTCGGTCGAGCGTCCGCGCGTCCGCCGTCGCGGCGCGCGCGCTTCGCGTTCCTGCATCGCCCGCACCCGCTCGCCGGCGGTGCGGATCAATTCCGGCAGCAGATGCGTTTCCGGCAGATGCTTCCAATAACTCTGCGGCATTTCCTGCCGCATCATCCGCGGATTCAGGCGCGCGGGGTTGAAGATATTCGCGTAGTACGTGCGCCACAGGTCTTCGCGCGCGTCCTCGCTGGGCGCGTCCGCGCGTTGCGCGCCCGGACCGAAGACGAGCGCTTCGCCGTCCCAGGCCACGCAGCGATCGGGCGTGAGGATCGCCCAACGCATGCCGGCGAAGCGGCGCGCGAAAAACGGCGCGACGCGATCGATGATGCGATGCGCCGGTTCGAACCACGCGATGAACGCGTCGGTTTCGCCGGGCACTTCGCGGAAGCGCACGAAGGCTTTCATCTTGTGCGAATCGCGCCCGACCGCTTTCGCCAGTTCGAACGCGCGACGCACGTCGGCATCGACGACATGCGCGAGCAGATGCCGTTCGCCTTCGGCGATGCGCCACGCGATGCGATACAGCAGCGCGGATCGCTGCGGGTCGCGATGGCACAACACGGAGCCCGCGAGTTCGAACAGCGCTGCGGGCACCGCAGGCGCCTCGCGCAGCGGCGTGGCCGCGGACAGATCGGGCGCGGGCAATAGCGCGGACTGCGCGTCGTCCTCCCAATCGATATCCTCCGGCGGCACGCGGGCGCGCAGGCCCGCGCGCGCGGCGGCGCGCCACGCCTCCAGCGACCACGGCGGATCGATGCGCGCGCGATAGTGCGTCATGGCATTGCGCTCACGGTCGTGCTCATGATCGGCTCATGCGGCGAACAGGTCCGCTTGCCGCGGCTTCGGCGCGAGTTGCGCGCGCAGCGCCGCCGGATCGTCCAAACGGCGCCGCGGGTGATGGTCGATCAGTTGCACGAACGGCAGCACTTTCTGCAGCGGTGCGCGTAAACGTGCGAGATCGTGGACGCGCAAGCGACCGTGACAGCGCGACATCAGAATGCGATCGACGTTGCGCACGCCGAGCCCGGGCACGCGCAACAGCAGTTCGCGCGGGGCGGTGTCCAGATTCACGGGGAACGCGTCCGGATGCCGCAGCGCCCAGGCGAGTTTCGGGTCGATATCGAGATCCAACATGCCGCTGCCGCCGCCGGCCGCATCGGGCACGATCTCCTCCACGCGATAGTCGTAAAACCGCAGCAGCCAATCCGCTTGATACAGCCGATGTTCGCGCAGCAGCGGCGGCGCCTTGACCGGCAGCAGCGCCGAGGCGTCCTGAATCGGACTGAAGCCGGAGTAATACACGCGGCGCATGCCGAAGTCGCGATACAGGCCGTGCGAAGTACTCAAGATGCTGCGATCGTCGGCATCGTCGGCGCCGACGATCATCTGCGTGCTCTGCCCGGCCGGCGCGTAGCGCGGCGGTTTTCGCCGCTTCGGCGCGGCATTGGCGACGGCGGCGGGTTTGCGCGCGTCGCGGTTCTCTTCGATGCGCGTCCGCACTTCGCCCATCGCCGCGCGAATGCCCGGCAGCTTTTTTTCCGGCGCCAATTTTTTCAAGCCGGCTTCGGTCGGCAATTCGATATTGATGCTGAGGCGATCGGCGTAGCGTCCGGCCAGCGCCAGCAGTTCGGGCGAGGCCTCGGGAATGGTTTTCAGATGAATGTAACCGGCGAAGCGATGCTCTTCGCGCAGCCGGCGCGCGACCTCGACCATCCGCTCCATCGTGTAATCGCCGTTGCGGACGATGCCGCTGGAGAGGAACAGGCCCTCGATGTAATTGCGCTTGTAGAAATCGAGCGTCAGTTGCACCGCCTCGTCGACCGTGAACCGCGCGCGCGGCACGTCGCTGCTGATGCGGTTGACGCAATACGCGCAATCGTAGATGCAGAAATTCGTGAGCAGAATCTTCAGCAACGACACGCAGCGCCCATCGGGCGTATACGAATGGCAAATGCCCATGCCTTCGGTGCTGCCGATGCCGCCGGACTTCAGCGAATTGCGCCCGCCCGCGCCGCTGGAAGCGCAGGACGCATCGTATTTGGCGGCATCGGCCAAAATGGCGAGTTTTTGGCGGAACTGCATGCGGGAATTCTGCCATGGATGGCGTCTCACTGGACGAGACGAGGCGACGGTGCGCAGGATCTTCGACGCGGCGAGAACTTGCGGCACAATGCCGGTTCTTCCCGTCGCGAATCGAACCGATGCCGCATCGCGCTCATGTCTCGGCGCTCTGGCGCTACCCGATGAAATCCGCCGCGGGCACAGCGCTCGCTACGATGGAGATCGAGCCGCGTGGGCCACACCACGATCGCCGCTGGATGGCGGTGGACGAGAGCGGGCGTTTCGTCACCGCGCGTCTACTCGCGCCGATGGTGCGATTGCGCGCGGACGTCGTCGCGCGCGGCGTGCGGCTGTCGATGCCGGGCGGCGAAGCGATCGAGATCGATACGCCGGCCGTCGACGCCGAACGCATCTCCATCAGCGTGTGGAAGGACACTGTGTCGGCGCTGCGCGCCGGCGATGCTGCGGACCGCTGGCTCAGCGCCGCGTTGGGGCAACCCTTGCGCTTGGTCTACATGGACGCGCAGACGCGACGGGCGGTCGATCCGACGTACGCGCAGCCTGGCGACGAAGTGAGTTTCGCCGATGGCTATCCGCTGCTGGCGATCTCGCAGGCCGCGCTCGACGATTTGAACGCGCGACTCGCCGAAAGCGGGCGGGCACCGATGACGATGCTGCGATTCCGCCCGAATTTGGAAATCGCGGGCGTCGCCGCGCATGCGGAAGACGCGTGGCGTCGCGTGCGCATCGGCGAGATCGAATTCGACGCGGTAAAGCCGTGCACGCGCTGCGTCTTCACCACGGTCGATCCCGACACCGGCGAACGCGATACCGACGGCGAACCGCTACGCACGCTGAAAGACTATCGGCGCACGCCGAACGGCATCACCTTCGGGATGAATCTGATCCCGCGAGGCACCGGCACGCTACGCGTCGGCGATGCGGTGGTGCCGTTGGATTAGGCTCGCGTTTCGGGCGAGGCTGCATTGACCCGTGCAGCGATCGGATCAATGCACGCCGCCACTCACCGCGACAACGCAGGCAAAATCTTCGTCATCAGCAATTTTCCGGTGATCTGATGCGGCTGCCGCGCGTTGAAGTTCTCGGTGGTGATCACCACCACCGCGCGCTGTGCCGGAAAGACCTGCACCGAATTGCCGCCGCTGCCGTTCATCGCGAACGATTCCCACACCGCATCGCCGACGGGAAAGCGCATTTTCCACCACAAATAACCATAGTCGACATCGTCGTTGGCCTTCGCCTGTGTCGCGACCGAAGCGCGCACCCAATCCGAGGGCACGAGCTGCCGATCTCGATATCGACCACCGTCGAGATACAACTGACCCAGCGCGAGCAGATCGCGGCTGCGCAAGCCTAAACCGCCGCCCGCCTGCGGCAGACCCAGCGGCGAGTACTGCCATTGCGGCGCTTCGATACCGAGCGGCGCGAACAACCGGCGTTGCGCGTATGCGTCCAAGCGCTCGCCGACAGCACCCTGCAGCGCCGCGCCCAGCGTGGTCACGCCTGCGGTGCAATAGCGAAAACTGCGGCCGTGCGGCGAATCCTCGGGCTTCGGCACCCACGCCGGAAAGCCCTGAATCGGCAGGTCGAGATAGAACTGCACCCAATCCTCGATCAGATACATGCGTTCTTCGTTGCCGCGCGAAAATTGATTCTCGTCGTCGCATTCCATGCGCGAGGACATCGTCAGCAAATCCTCGAACGTGATCTTCGCCTTGCGCGGATCATCGTGTTCGCGCGGTTTCGCGGGCCGCAGATACGGCAACACCGGCGCCTGCGCGTTCGGCAGTTTGCCGTCGGCGATCGCCAACCCGGTCAAGATGCCGGCGACGGTTTTGGTCACGGAACGCGTATTGCGTCGCGCCTGCGCGCCGTCGTCGTCGAAGTAATGCTCGTACACCACACGACCGTCGCGCGCGACGACGATGCTGGTGATCTTCTCGAATTCGCCGGCCTCGACCGCGCGGGTGATCGCATCGAAGTCCGGAGTCGCGGGGACAGTGTTTGCGGGCGCCGAAGCGACGGCAGACTTCGGCGCCTGTGCGGGTTCCGCGGCGACGAGCGGCCCCGACGCGAACGCGAGGCAATACAGGACGGCGGCGAAGGAAACGTTGCGGGGCATGGCGATGTCTCGAACTGCGATGCCTGCACCCTAGCAGGTCGCGCGCGCTGTGCCTTGTAGATTTGGAACCCGTGAGGGTGGGACTCAGCCGTCGGCGCGGAACCGGGCCGGCGTCCGTCCGAACGCATTCCGAAACGCATGGGTGAAATGGCTTTGATCCACGAAGCCGCAGGCCAATGCGATATCGGTCAACGAACGGCGCGGATCGCGCAGCAAACCGAGCGCGCGTTCGAGTCGACAACGGCGCAAATAGTCGCCGGGCGCGCAGCCGTAGCGACGGCGAAACGCGCGCGCGAAATACACCGGATGCACGTCGCAATCCTGCGCCAGTTCGGCCAGACTCGGCGCATGCGCGCAGTCTTCGCGCAAACGCGCGCGGGCGCGATCCAACCAAGGCGGCGGAAGCGTCGTCGGCAGCGGCTGCATCAAGGCGGCATCGAGCAAAGTCTCGATC
>JAGNNB010000228.1 GCA_017990865.1 Lysobacteraceae bacterium | reverse complement strand
GGTGGAAGCCGACGTGCCGGTGCAGCCGGTGGCGTTGCGTTACGGCACGCGCGGCGATGCGCAGACGGTGGTCGCGTTCGGCCCCGACGAGAATTTCTTCCAGAATTTCTGGCGTCTGCTCGGCGAACCGGCGCGCACGGGCGAAGCGATCTTTCTCGATCCCATTTTGCCCGGCGACAGCGACGGCCGCCGCAAAATCGCGGAAACCGCGCGGACGCGGATCGTGGATGCGATGGACGGCGAGTGATCCTGTTTTGCCATCCCCAGCGCAGCGAAGGATGTGTTTTGCGCATTGAGGAACGAGCGTGAAAAAATGGTGATTCCTTCGTGCCGGCGCTATTTCGCAGATCACACGTCGATATTTTTTGTGGTTGAAAACAGGTCCCTCGCTGCGCTCGGGATGACAGCGCAAGGTTCGCGATAATCGCATCGGTTTGCAGACAACATGATCTCCGCCTCCCCCTACCATCCACCGCTCTGGCTGCGCAGCCCGCATATGCAATCGGCGCTGGGCACCAGCCCGATGCGGCGCGCGCGCGGTGCGTGGTTGCTGCGACGGAGCGGGGCGGTGTCGACGGCGTATGAAATCGACGGCGGCGAGGGTATCCGTCTGCACGGCATGCACAGCCGCGTGCCGGGACGCGAAACGCGCGGGTTGGCGCTGTTGTTGCACGGTTGGGAAGGCAGCATCGAATCGAGCTATATGCGTTTGACCGCGGCGCGTTTGCTGGAAGCGGGATTCGAGGTGTTCCGGCTGAATTTCCGCGACCACGGCGAAACCCATCATCTCAACGAGGCCTTGTTCCACTCCAACCGCATCGACGAGGTGGTGAACGCCGCGATCGATGTGGAACGCCGCTTCGCGCAGGGCCGGCCGATGGTGGTGGCGGGGTATTCGCTCGGCGGCAATTTCGCGTTGCGCGTCGCGTTGCGCGCGCCGGACGCCGGTTTGCCCCTGGCGCGCGTCGCGGCGGTGTGCCCGGTGCTCGACCCGGCGGCGACCATCGTCGAAATGGAGCGCGGCCTGCCGCTTTACATGCGCTATTTCGAGGAAAGCTGGCGCGCATCGCTGCGCCGCAAGCGCGCGGCGTTTCCCGAACGCTACGACTTCGACGACCGCATCCTGCAACTGCGGATGCGCGACCTGACCCGTTGGCTGGTCGAGCGGCATACCGATTTCGACAGCATCGACGATTACTTCGACGGCTATGCGGTGGCGGGGGATCGCTTGGCGGCGTTGACGGTGCCGGCGGATATCCTGACCGCCGAGGACGACCCGGTGATTCCGGTCGCGGAATTCGGCGCGCTGCGTCTCGCGCCCGAGACGCGGGTGGAGATCGCCCGCTGGGGCGGACATTGCGGCTTCGTCGAGTCGCTGTCGCTCGACGGCTATGCCGAGCGCTGGGCGACCGCGCGTTTGTCGGCGGCGCTGGCGCCGGGCTGACCAACGTTGTTGAAAAACGCACATCCGGTGCGTTTTTCAAGTCGCTCGTCCGGCACATGTCCGGACGCGCTCCCGACGAATCAATCGCTGACGCGCTTGCTTCGTCGCCGCCGCCATCCCTGGCGGCGTTAGCAGGCTGTTTTCAACAGCCTGCTGAGGCATCGGGCGGCCTGAGCCGCGCGCTTGACGACGCGGGCAGCCGCAGAAACCTTGCGCTCGCACAAGGGCGGCACAGGGTCGGACGGTACAATGCCCGGCCCCGGGCTATCGCCCCGCCGTCTCTCGGTCCCATGCACGCACGAATTCTCGACGCCCTGCGTCGCGGCGCCCACGCCGAAGCCCTCTCGCTGGCCCGCCTCGCGGTCGCCGAAACCCCGCAGGACGCGCAGGCCCATGCCTTGTTGGCGCATGCCGCGCGCGCCAACGGCGACGCCGCGACCGCCTCCAGCGCCATTTCGCGGGCGGTGCTGCTGGCGCCCGACGACGCCGGCCTGCATTTCCAGCGCGCCGGGTTCCTGCTCGGCGAGCACAAGCTCAACGAAGCGCAGGCGGCGCTGGGCCGCACGCTCGATCTGGATCCCAACCGCTTCGACGCCTACATCGCGCAGGCGCAGATCGCGGTCGGTCGCGGCGATTACGACGAGGCCGAGCGCCTGCAGCGCATGGCCGCGCGCGTCGCCCCGGATCACCCGTGGACGAAAACCATCGCCGGTATCGTCGCCTCCTTCCGCGGCGACGGCGCGCGCGCGCAAACCCTGCTGACGCAAGCCTCGGCGCAGGCGCCGGACGATGCGCAGGTGCTGTACGCGCTGGGCTTCGCGCATATGAAGCAAGGCCAGCTCGGTTTTGCCGAACAGGCGTTCCGCCGGGTGATCGAGTTGGGGCCGAACATGAACGGCCTGCGCGGCCTGTTGGCCGATCTGCTGCTGCAGCAACAGCGCCCGGCCGAAGCGCGCGAAGTGTTGCAGCCGCTGTTGGACGACCCGCAAACCGCGACGCCGGCACTGAAACGGATGACCGCCGAGTTGGAATGGATGCTGGGGCGTCACGACGCTTCCATCGCGTTGTTGCGCGAGGCCTTCCGCGAAGACCCGCGCGATCCGCGCACCGCATCGACGCTGGCGAAAATTTGGCGCCACACCGGCGCGATGGACGAAGCGCGCACCGCGCTCGATGCGGCGCTGGCCGAAGCGCCGACGCTGCCGCATCTGTGGCAATTGCGCATGGCATTCGAGCCCGAAGCGGGGCCGGGCGCGATGGCGACGATCGACCGTTGGCTGGCGGCGATGCCCGACCACCTCGACGCCCTGGATGCGCAGATGCACGCGCTGGAAGCCGTCGGTCGCCGCGACGAAAGCGTCGCCGTGGCCAAGCGCATCGTCGAGCGCGAACCGGGGCGTACCAGCGCTGAAATGCGCGTGCTCGACGCGCTGTTGCGCGATGAGCCGGCCGCCGCCGTGGAACGCGTGCAGGGCTTGATCGCGAAAGCCGACGATCTGCGCGCGAAACAGAATTTGCTGTCCTGGTTGGGTTACGCCCAAGACCGCGCCGGCCGCTATGCCGATGCGACGATGACCTGGCAGACGTACAACGCCGCAGAGGCAGCGGCGCGCTGGCCGCTGTTGCCCGCGACCGGTGCGCAGGCGCCGTGGCCGGAGGCTTCGCCGATGCTGCCGGGCCGTCCGCCGGTAGCGTATCTCTACGGCTTGCCCGGTTCGCGCGTGGAGCAGATTGCGACCGTGATCGCGCAGGCCGGTTATCCGCTGCGCGCCGATCGTTTCGATGCCGAGGCGCCGCAGGACCCGCTGCAGAACCCCGATCGCATCCAAGCGCTCGCCGACGGTTCGCTGTCTCCCGAGTTTTTCGTGGAGCAGTGGCGCGCGGCCTTGCCGGCGCGCGGCGTGCACGACGGTATCGTCATCGATTGGTTGCCGTATTGGGACAATGCGCTGCTGAAAGCGACGCGCCCGCTGCAGCCGGAAGCCATCGTGCTGTTCGCCATCCGCGACCCGCGCGACATGCTGCTGGAATGGATCGCGTTCGGCAGTCGCGTGCCTTACGGCGTGACCTCGGTGCATATGGCCGCGGCGTGGATGGCGCAGCAGCTCAAGCAGATGATCGAGATCGATCGCGACGCGCTGCAACCGCACCGCTTGATCCGCACCGACCACGCGCACGCCGATCCGGAAGCGTTCGCCGCCGACATCGGCGCCGGTTTGGGATTGGAAGAAATCCGCGTGATTCCGCGCGAAGCCTTCGGCCCCGAGCGTTTCCCGTACGGCCATTGGCGCCATTACGCCAAACCGCTCGCGGACGCGTTCGCGGCGCTGTCGGACGTGGCGCAGAAGTTGGGGTATCCGGCCGTGTGAGTCTGGTCGCGTGAGCCGCGAAGGTGCGTGAAGAGTGGGCTGCTATTGTGGTCCATTCTGTTGCGAGTGCCACGAAGCGCGCACTTATTGCATCCAATGCTAAATCAGAATTCCAGACAGTTTCTCACAGCAAGCATCTTGTGTTGACACAACATCAGGGCTAGTGGCAAGTTGTCTGCCGAGTGGGGAGTAGGATCGCCCCGCGTCGACGGAAACGATCTGCGTCATGGATCGATAAAGGCAAGGGAAGATGGGCAACAATACAGGGGATTCAACATATGCCGTGTGTGCGGCCTATGCGAATGATGCAAGAACAGCGATCGCGCATTGGAAAATTCCTCGAAAGAAACTGAACACTACCGTCGAGATAAACGACGAGTTGTGGTCGGCTGGCTTCGGCACGCTGCAGGTGGGACTGGCGCGAATACTGCACCCCTGCCAGTTTAAAATCGATTTTTCGAGCGTGACTTGGATCGATCCGCTGCCGTTTCTCGGCCTGCTCGCGGAAACAAAAAATTTCTGCGCGCGTACGGGATCGAGCTTGACGATCGAGCTCGGAAGGCCGTTCGAGAACGGCGAAGAAGGCATCCGCTTCCTTAAATTTGTCGTACAGCACGGTTTTCTGGATGCGCTCGTACCTCTTTCGGAAGCGATAGTGATCCTGAACGGCAAGACGTACAGGCTCAGTCACGCCGGTCCGCTGACCGAGTTGAGAGTCGATGCCAAACTCAATTACGCACCGTCTGACTCGCGTTGCCTTTCCGCTAAAGTCCTTCGTCTTCAGGACCTGGGGTTGGGCGACGATGCCGGCATCGACGCTAGCGTTTCGAACGTCGTGCAGAAATGGCTGGACGAGATGGTCGATCGCGGCTTGAGATCGTATTTCGAAGGAGAGACCGAGCTCATCGACAATTTCTGCCATCGGGCCAGGGTACTGCTGACCGAACTAGCGCTCAACGCATTCAAGCATGCCTACGGCGAGAAGCGCCGAGCCGAGGAATGCCATTTCGGCCTCTACGCGAGACTGCGCGGATATCCGCCTTCGGAAACTGCCTATGAAACGGTGCGCCGGCGGGAATTGAGCAGCGATACCGCGCTGCAGCAGCTTCAAATCGACGAACACACTGCCGCATTCGACTTGTTCTACTTCGACGCAGGCATCGGCATCACGGCAGATATCGAGAAGTGGAAGGAAAAGGCGGACGGAAGGCTTTTTCAGCGCCTCAAGAGCATCAACCCCTCGACGAACGTACTGCATAAGGTCTGCACGCTCCTCTTCAAGGAAGCCATTAGCCGGCTGAGCAGGCAGGACAATACGCCGCAAACCGGGTTCCAGCACATCGGGATGATCCTCTCGGAAACCGAGGATTACGCGCGCGCTTATACGGACGGGCAATGGACGGGGGCGATGCTACCGTGGACGAATATGACGACGTCATCCATGAGAAGCATCAAAAAACGTAGGCCGACAAGCGCGGCGCACGCGCTGCCCTGTAGGGGCACAGGCTGGCAGTACTGCATCCGCCTGGAGAGCAAGTCGCGACGGAAAGACGATGCCAGACGGAAAGACTGGCGAACGATCGGCGCGGATAATGTAGATGCGCGCGCCATGGACGATTCGTTCCGCGAGGAATTGTATTACTACGATGAGCGTATCATCGACGACTATATCGACTGGTGGCGCGTGCCTCTGCTGTCGAATCAGTGCTTCTGGCTGCCCAGGGCCGTGACCAAGCAGCATGTCCTTCAG
>JAGNNB010000227.1 GCA_017990865.1 Lysobacteraceae bacterium | reverse complement strand
AAAATCGCCAGTTGGAACGTCAATTCCCTCAACGTGCGCTTGCCGCATTTGGAGCAGTGGCTGCAGGACGCCAAACCCGATGTGGTGGGGTTGCAGGAAACCAAGCTGGAAGACACCAAGTTCCCCGATGCGGTGCTGGCGGGGGCGGGTTATCGCAGCGTCTTCGCGGGGCAGAAAACCTACAACGGCGTCGCGCTGTTGGCGCGCGGGCATGCGTTGGACGATGTGACGATCGGCATTCCGAATTTCGACGACGCGCAGCGACGCGCGATCGCCGCCACCGTCAACGGCGTGCGCATCGTGAACCTGTACGTGGTGAACGGGCAGGATATCGGCACCGAGAAATACGATTACAAACTGCGCTGGTTGGAAGCCGTGCATGCGTGGATCGCCGATGAACTATCGCGACACCCGCACTTGGTGGTGATGGGCGATTTCAATATCGCGCCCGACGACCGCGACGTTCACGACCCCGCGATCTGGAACGACGACAGCATCCTCACCTCCACCGCCGAGCGTGCGGCGTTGAAACGACTGCTCGATTTGGGCCTGCACGACGCTTATCGCTTGCATCACAGCGAAGGCGGTTTCTTCAGTTGGTGGGATTACCGACAAGCCGGTTTTCGCCGCAATCTCGGCTTGCGCATCGATCTGACGCTGGTCTCCGACGCGCTGCGCGACAAAACCGCCGCCGCCGATATCGATCGCGAACCTCGGACATGGGAGCGCCCGAGCGATCATGCGCCGGTGTGGGTGCAGTTGTTGGATTGATTCAAGAGAACAATCAATTTAGGCTCTGCTCATCAAACCCAATTCTCACTATATTATTTCTTGATACGCAAGGAGCGCGCTCAATGAGCAGCAAAGACAAGGCTTTCCAAAACCCTATTTCTTTCGAAAATCTTGGCGAAAAAGAAAAGAAACATCTGAAGAACATCGCCAACGAATACATCTTGGCTGCGAAAGACCCTGATGAAAAAAGCTCTGTCATCGACTACAAGGAATTTTCTGGAATTATGATGCATCTGGCAAAACGCACAGATCTTGACGACCTAAAAAAAGCTTTTGTTTGGAGTGAGATAGCAGATGCTAAAGGCAAGGCTGAGGGCCTTAAGGGGAATTTTGCTGGTGGCAAATACCAAATTGAACTTGATGGTGTGAACCCACAAGTCATAGATTCCGGTCTCTTTGGCTTTCGCCGCCAAAATACACCAGGGCACAACATACTGAGCTTTGCGGATGGCTATCACGGATTCGGCAAAAAAACTTCCGAAATCTCGATGGGCTACGAAACAAAAGACAGCGCTTACAAGAGGATCGAAAAAAAAGAGGGATGGAATCCGGGCGACGCACATAACTCTAAGGCTATGGTCGATGCTTTTCATGCTTATAAAGACGCACCACAAAACACTAAATTTAATGCTTTCAGCGAGATGTGGATGAAGGGAATGCTTTCAAAGGACGCTTATGCAAATAGAATTGACGCACTTAAAGAGATCAATGACCGCATGCAGTACAAGGTTCCTATCGCGCAATCGACTGTCCGTATGGATCAGCATGGCGCCTATATAGAAGATGGCAAGGTAACCCTGATGGTGAATCAGGAAAAACACCCAGAGAACACGCGTTTTCGCCGACTCGAAGACGGTATCAATACGATCGATTTCGGCAAACAAGCCGCGCTGGATCAGAGCGGGCGTGAGCTGTTGGCTGCTTCGCTGCTTCGCGAGGTAGTGCAGCACCCCCGCTTTCGACTGGAAGGCATCGATGCAGGTAATTCCGATCTATTGGTCGTCCCAGGCAAAAACAATGCGCGCATATTCGCTTTTGACGGCAAGAACATGGATTTTGCGAACAGTGTGAATGTAGAAATTGCGTATGCGCTTGGACAGAATATTGCCAAGATCAGCGCAGATATCGATCAGAGCAATCAGCGCCAGTCTGCAAATACGCAGACAATTGCAGAGATGTCGCCGACCGCAGAGAAGGAGCGCGGCCCGCGCTTAAGCTGAGAATTGTGCTTTCGTCAATTGCTGAAGACCAGGGAATCTCATGGCCTTAGCATTATCGTTGTGAAATCAACTCACATCGCCGCTCTTAATCTTGTCGGTCGCTGGTTTGCTCTTCAACGACGCCGCCATCAACCCCAGTTTCGATCGCGGCGATGAGTGCGGTGCGCCCAAGGCGCACCCTATGCGGGTTTTCGGTTCTGGCGCGTTATCGCTCGCGCTCGCCGCCAAAAGAAAACGCCCGGCATCGGCCGGGCGTTTCTTCGTGTCGCAAATGTCGCGCGATCAGCGCGCACGGCCTCGCGAAAACAAATTCAGCAGAAGCAGCAACACGACTGCACCGCCGAGTGACGCCAGCAAGCCCGGCAGCGAAAAATCGCCGCTGTTCACTGTGCCGGACCCCAGCATCGGCGCGAGCAGAAAACCGCCGAGAAACGAACCGACGATGCCGACGACGACATTGAGCAGAATGCCCTGTTGACCATCGCGCTTCATGATGACGCTGGCGAGCCAACCGATCACGCCACCGACGATCAACCAAATGATCAAGCCCATGTGTGCGTTCCTGAAATTCCGAAGGGAACACGATTGTCCCCACGTCGGCTGACGCTCACCGAAATGAGGGCCATGCATTCAGCGCACGTTCCCGAGCGCGCGCAACGCATTCCTGCGCCACCGGCCTGTCGCGGCGAACATCGACAAGCATCGCAGCCAATTGAAATCGGCGCGACGCTCGCGAGAGCGGTCAGTGATCGCTGCTCTTGCTGTCCGCCGTCGCCGGTTTGCTTTTGAGCGACGCCGCCATCAACCCCAAGCCCGCGGCCAACAGGCCGAACATCATCAGCGTGTTGAACAGGCTGGTGGAGCGGAAATAGATCTGCAGGTTCGACAGGATGCCGACGAACACGATCACCAAGCCCGCGGCGAGCAACAACCAGCCGGCGATGGATTTGCCGTTGAAGAAGATCATGCCGACGCCGAGGATGAAAGGAATCAGCGACAAGCCGAAGCCGTTCATGCCCCACAGGTACCAGCCGCCGCCGCTGCTGACGTGGACCTGGTTGGTGAGCAGCCAGCCGCCCGCGACGGCGCACATCAGGCCGATGAAGAATTGTCCGATGCCGCCCGGTGTGCCGCCTGCGCCGTTCATGTGGTTCGCTCTCCCCGATGAAATTCCGCGGCGATGATAGCGCGCCGTGTCGCGGATCGTTCCCCGATCCATCGTTCCCGATCAATCCTTCCAGTAGCGCACGCGTCGGCGGTACAGCCGCCAGACGGCGGGGGACTCGAACGTGCTCACCGGCGCGTTCGCCGTCGCCGCGGTGTCGGCGTCGAAGGTCGCCGCATCGTCGAGGATCGCGCGGGTCAGCCAACGTCGCGGCAGCGTCAAGCGCAGGGCCGGCCAGTCGATCGGCCGCCGCGATGCCATCACGAAACCCCATTCGCCGAACGAGGGCACGTATGCGCGATACGGCCGGGTTTGCAAACCGGCCGCGCGCAGGGTGGCGTCGATGCTCCAGAACGCCTCGCGGGTGAAGTACGGCGAGCTCGCCTGCGTCGTCAGCGCGCCTTCGGGGTTGAGGCGCGACAGCAGGCGCAGGTAGAACTCGCGCGAATACAGCCGGGCGATGGCTTCTGTGCGCGGGTCGGGCAGGTCCAGCAGCACCGCGTCGTAGGTGCGCGAGTCGTGCAGCAGAAAGCGGTAGCCGTCGGCGTTCACCACCCGCACCCGCGGGTCGGACAGCGCGTCGCGGTTGAGCGCGACGATCGGACCGAAGTCGCGCGCCAGCGCGGTCATCTTCGGATCGATATCGACCACGGTGACGCCGAGCACGCGCGCATCCTTCAACACTTCGCGCACCGCCAAGCCGTCGCCGCCGCCGACGATCAGGACTTGCTCGGGGTGCCGCACCGCCGCCATCAGCGGATGCACCAGCGCTTCGTGATAGCGGTATTCGTCGCGGCTGGAGAACTGCAGTTCGCGATCGGAGTACAGGCGCAGATCGTCGCGAAAACGGGTGACGACGATGCGCTGGAAGCGCGTGGTCTCCGCATGCAGCACGTGATCGCGGTACAGCAGTTCCTCGAAGCCGGACACGATGCGGTGCGCGCCGACGATGCCGGCGATCAGCAGCGCCAGCGCGACGAGCGCCACCCGACGCGATCCGCGCAGGTCCGGGCGCGCGGCGCGCGGCGACAACAGCCACACCGCGACGAGATTGACGACGCCGGTCAGCAGCGCGGTCTTCACCGCGCCGAACGTGGGCAGCAGCACGAAGGGAAACGCGAGCGAGCCGATCAGCGAGCCGAAGTAATCCAGCGACAGCGCACCGGCGAACGCATTCCGCCAACCGCCCGCGCGCCGCAGCAGCTCGGCCAGCATCGGCAGCTCCATGCCGACCAGATGGCCGATCGCCGCGACCAACGCGACCATGCAGGCGAGATAGCCGCCGGGCGCCAATCCGTTCGCGGCGTACAGCAGCAGGCCGCTGAAACCGCCGAGCAGCGCCACCGCGATTTCGATACGCAGCAAACGCGGCAGCGGATCGTCGCCGACCTCGCGCGCCGCGAATGCGCCGGTGCCCATCGCGGCGAGGAACGTGCCGATGGTCAGCGAGAACTGCAGCGCGCTGTCGCCGTTGAGATACGTCGACAGCGTGCCGATCAACAGTTCGTACACGATCGCCGCCGCCGCGGTGAGCACCACCGCGATGCCCAACCGCGCCGGCGCGGGCGTTTCGATCACTTCCCGCCCCAACTGCCGAAATTGCGACTCCCGCCGGAGCGGATGCCGTCTTCGCAGTAGGTGGCATACTGGCCGGTCGCCGGGTTCAACCGCTGCTCGCAGTCGCTGTTGCTGTCGCACTGCTGCAACAGGATCACCACCAGGAAAACCGCGCCCCAGGAAATCCATTGCCACAGTGGGTGTCGGACGGAGAACACCGACGACGGTTCGTCGTCTTTCCCGACTGCGCCGCTGGCCCGTGCGACCTTGCTTCCGGCGTCGCGAACGCGAATGGCGAACGCGCCGCCGGCTTCGCGCGACCAACGCAGCAGTTCGTGACTGCCGATTTTCCGACCCAACGTGGCGTCGATGCCGCGCGCGTTCCACTCGATCGACAACAAATGGGGACCGCCGCGCAGATCCACGGCGTCGAACGACTCCTGCGTCGTCGCGTCATCGCCGACATCGCCGAAGATCGCGGCCGGACGGAAGCGATAGCGGTCTTCCACGCGATAGTCGCGATCGCGATAGCGCAGACGATGTCCGATCTTGAGCGATGGCGCGTCGACGTTATCGGGCAGCGCGATCGGCGACCACAGCCGCAGCCCATCGCCCGGCTCGTGGCTGAGCCAGCGGTGTCGATCGGTGCGCAGCGCTTCCTCCGCGCGAATGTCGTGCGGCACCAACAGCCATTCGCGCCATTCGTCGTCCTCGGCCGTGCGCAGGGTCATGCTGCCGACGGCGATGTACTCGACGGCATCGAAGAACAGCGCGTCGCCGACGCGCAGCAAGTCGAAGGGGACGATCATGCTCAGCCGACGATGCTGGCCGCGAT
>JAGNNB010000226.1 GCA_017990865.1 Lysobacteraceae bacterium | reverse complement strand
GCGTTCGGAGAGGCCGCAGAACCCGAGACCGCGCGCGCGATCCACCACCAGCGCGCCGGTCAGTTCGCAGGGATGCGGCTGCGCGGACAGATCGAGTTCCTCGAAGCCCAGCGTGTCGCGAAAAAATCCGCGAATGTCGCGGCGTTCCGCTTCGCGTTGGCGCACAGGATGGCGCATGCGCCCGACGATCAACCGCGCCCGCGCGTCGGCGCCCGTGCGCGCATCGCCGCGCGCGGTGGCGAACACGTTGTTCGGGAACACCGCGTCGGGCGTCGCGGGGTCGCCGGCGAAACAGATCGTCGGCAGGCAGGCCGACAGCGCGCGCTGCAACTCGCGATGCTGCATCGATGCGCGCGTCGCGTCGAAGGCGGCCGCGTCGGCCATGTAGCGATTGTCGCGTGCGGATTCGGCGGCGAGCACGAAGCCGTCGGGCGCGACCAGGAATGCGGCCTTCGCCGTGGCCGGGCCGAAATCCGGCGCGCAGTCGCGGGCGAAGGCGAGAAAGGCGTCGATGTCTCGGGTCAGCATCGTGATTTCGGTCGGTTGCGGCGGATCATGCGGATCATGCGAATCGATCGACGTTCGAGCGACGATCGAATGGCGCTCAAGCCGCGATGTCGCCGTAACGTTCGGTTACGGCCAGCGCGCGTTCGATCAGCGCCCAGTCCGCGCCGGGGCAGTGCGCGTCTTCGCTGAGAATTTGCCGGAACACGCGTCCACCGCGTTCGCTGTGGAACAGGCCGAGGATGTGCCGCGTCATCCGCTTCAACAGTACGCCGCGCGCGAGTTGCGCTTCCACGTACGGCCGCCACGCGCGGAGCAACACGCCGCGCGCAAGCGGTGTGCGATCGACTTCCGATGCGCCGAACCAGGCGCGATCGAGCCGATGCAGCACATACGGGTCGTGATAGGCCGCGCGGCCGAGCATCGCGCCATCGACGTGCGCCAGATGCGCGGTCGCGGCGTCGAGATCGGCGATGCCACCGTTGATGACCACCTGCAGCGCAGGACGCTCGCGTTTGAGCCGATACGCCCAGTCGTAACGCAGCGGCGGTACTTCGCGATTTTCCTTCGGCGACAGCCCTTGCAGCCACGCGTTGCGCGCATGCACGACGAAGCTGCGGCAACCGGCCGCGGCCACGGTGTCGACGAAACCGACGAAGCGTTCCCATTCGTGGTCATCGTCCATGCCCAGCCGGCATTTCACGGTCACCGGCACCGTCGCGGGCACCGCGGCGATCATCGCCGCCACGCCATCGGCGACGAGGTCCGCTTCGCGCATCAAACACGCGCCGAAACGCCCGGCTTGCACGCGATCCGACGGACAGCCGCAGTTGAGATTGATCTCGTCGAAGCCGAACTCCGCACCGATGCGTGCGGCCTGCGCCAGTGCCGCGGGCTCGCTGCCGCCGAGCTGCAGCGCCACCGGATGCTCGCTCGCATCCATCGCCAGCAATTGCGAACGGTCGCCGTGGATCACCGCGTTCGCATGCACCATCTCGGTGTACAGCCGCGCATGCGGCGCCAACACGCGATGAAAACTGCGGCAATGCGTGTCGGTCCAGTCCATCATCGGCGCGACGGATAGGCGCAGGCGTTCGGCGGGAATGAGGGCGGACGGCATCGCGTCATGGTACCAGCCGGGCCAATCGCGCCTCTGCGATCGCGCCCCTGCGGAGGCGGTGGGCTATGCTTGGCGGCGCGTCGTCGGCCGCGGAGCATTCCCGGAATGCGCTGGCGGCGACGCGGCGTGAACCGATTTTTTCCGAGCGGGTCTTATCGATGAGCGATTCCGATTTCGCGAATATCCGCGGCTGGCTGGTCGAACAGATTCGCGCCGGCTACAGCGCGAATTCCCTGCTGCTGTCCATGCAGGACCGCGGCTGGGGGCGCGAGCTGGCGCTGGGTTTGATCGCGCAGGCCATGGGCGATCGCGCGAAGGCCGATGGGGCGACCGATGGCGCGCTGCCGCCCGCGAACGCAGTGCCACTATCGTCGTTGAGCGATGCCGACGACACGAGATCGTTGCCGCCGGCCGCCGCCGCGATGCCGACGCCGATCGTCGGCGACGCCACCAGCGTCGATGTCGGCGACCGCAAGGTCTCGGTGCTGATGGCCATGAAAACGCCGCAGATCGTGCTCTTCGGCGACTTCCTCAGCAAGCAGGAATGCGACCGCCTGGTCGAAACCGCGCGGCCGCGCATGCAGCGCTCGATGACCGCAGACCGGCACACCGGCGTCGATCAAGAGGATACCGTGCGCACCAGTCGCGGCATGTTTTTCGAGCGCGGGGAAAACCCGGTGGTGCGCACCATTGAAGCGCGCATCGCGCGATTGCTGACGTGGCCGGTGGAGAACGGCGAGAACCTGCAGGTGCTGCATTACCGCCCGGGCGACCGCTACGAACCGCATCACGATTATTTCGACCCGGACACGCTCGGCGCGCCCGCCTTGCTGTCGCGCGGCGGTCAGCGCATCGCGACGTTCCTGATGTATCTGCGCGAACCGGAACGCGGCGGCGACACCACGTTTCCCGAATTGGGCCTGCGCTTCGCGCCGAAACGCGGCTGCGCGCTGTACTTCGCTTACGACCGCCCGCATCCCTCGACCAAAACCCTGCACGGCGGCGCCCCGGTGATCGCCGGAGAAAAATGGGTGGCGACGAAGTGGTTGCGCGAGGGTGTGTTCGTCTAAGGCGAGCGCTTGCGATTCCGCGCGGGCGTCGACGACTTGACGACTCGGCGACTCGATGGCTCGGTAATCGGCGCTCAGCGTTGCGCTTCGCTCGTCGATACGCGACCCCAGCCGAAGACCGGATCGCGGCCGCGTTCGCCCAGATCGATCGCGGCGTTCTGCATGCGCGCGATTTCGGCGACAGCGCCGCCGGGGCGTTGTTGCGTGTAGCGACGCGCGAACGCGGCGGCGATGAGCGGGGCGGCGTACGACGTCCCCGACACGTATTCGACGTTGCCGTTCGCGCCCGTCACCGGTACGCGCACGCCGAGCGCGGCGAAATCGACGTATTGCCCGCGATTGGCGCGGCGATACACGCGACCGCCTTGATCGACGGCAGTGACGCCGACCACGTTGGCGAAGGCGGCGGGGTAGACCGGCGGCGCGGCGGGGCCGTCGTTGCCGGCGGCGGCGACGACAATCGTGCCGCGTTCGATCGCGCGCGCGACGACCGCCGACAACACGCCGCTGTTGGGGCCGGTGATGCTGACGTTGACCACCGGAATACGTCGCGCCGCGAGCCAATCGATGCCGCGCGCGATCGATTCCGCGGTCGCGACGGGTGCGCCTTGCGCATCGGCCTGGAAGACATCGGCGACTTCGACGCGGACGTTTTCGCGGGCCAAAATTTGCGCGACGTAAGTGCCGTGCGTGCGCGCCGTGTACGGGCCGCCGAATCCGCGCGCGGCGGCGATGCGATCGCGCAGTGCGGGCGCTTGGCCGTCGGCGCCGGTATCCACGACGCCGACGCGCACGCCGCTGTCGGCCGTCGTCTGCGCCGCGGCCGTCGCGAGCCCCGCGAACGTTGTCGCGGCGCCGGAGAGACGAAACACGTAGTTGGGTTCCGCATCGTCGGTGCCGGCGATGTGCCGCGCGAAGGCGATGTCCGCGTCCATCGTGCTGCCCGCGCGCACTTCCACACGCAGGACCGAGGCGTTCAAGTTGGACAAATGGCGCGAGGACAACGTGCGGAAGCCCGCGGCGCGCAGCGCGTCGGCGACTTCGCGCCCACCGCGCACCAGAAATTCGCCGCGACGGCGCTCGCGTCCCTGCGCGTCGGTTTCGATGTCGATGCGACGCGCGTCGCCGGCGCCCGCAGCCTGAGCTTGGCCGTCGCTGTCGTCGCCATCATCATTATCGTCGTCGCTGTCGCTATCTTCGTTCTGGTCGTCGTCATCGGAGCCGCTGTTCGACGAGCCGCTGTTGCTGCCGGAGTCGTCGCCGCGGTCGTCATCGTCGTCGTCGCTCGATGAGCCGCTGTTGCTGCCTGAGTCGTCGCTGTCGTTATCGGAGCCGCTGTTCGACGAACCGCTGTTGCTGCCGGAATCGTCATCGACATCGGAATCCGAAGAACCCGAAGACCCCGAAGAACCTGAGTTGGAGCCGGAACTTCCGCTGCCTGAGTTGGAGGAGCCGGAATTGGATGAACCGGAATTGGATGAGCCTGACTTGCTGCTGGAACCGCTGTTCGATCCCGACGTATTCGATGCCGATGAATCGGAGCTCGAACCCGAGCCGGAGCCCGAACTGTCCGAATCGCTGTCGCTGCTCTTGCTCATCGCGCTGCCGCCGGTCGGCAGCACGGCGGTGTCTTTCGAGTCCTTGCTCGCGTCGTTGTCGCGAGCCGTCCGGGAGCGGTCCTTGCTCTCGTCGCCGCGCTCCGCATCCTGGCGGTCGCGATCGGTGTCGCGGTCACGGTCGCGATCCGTCTCGCGCGCGTCTTGGCTGTCTCGGGTCTCGCGGACATCCCGGGTTTCGTGGCTGTCGCGGTCGTGCCCGGCCGCTGGGCCGGCGCCGGGCAGCGCCAGCGCGGTGGTCAGGAGGGCAGCGATGGTCAGCCGTTGAAGTGCGCGCATGCGTGGTCCGACCCGAAATCCGCCGAATCGCATCGGCGATGGAATAGAAGTCCCCCTGGCTCGTTACAGTAGGACAAATCCACGGCGGATGCCATGACGACCCTACGCGACGAGCTGATCGCCCTGCTGCCCCGACTGCGCCGATTCGCGCTCTCGGTCGCGGGCAACGTGTCGGATGCCGAGGACTTGCTGCACGGCGCTTTGGAGCGCGCGCTCCGCCAAGAGGGCGAGTGGGGCAAGGCCGGGCGGCGCGAAACCCTGCGCTTGGACAGCATGATGTTCCGGGTGATCCGCAATCTGTGGATCGACGAGCGTCGGGCCAAACGCAGCCAGGAATTGCCGTTGGAGGCCGCCGGCGAGGTCATGGCCGAGGACGGCCGGGCCACTGCCGAACATCTGCTGGATTTGGAATACGCGCGTCGCGCCTTGATGAGCTTGCCCGAAGAACAGCGCTCGGTGCTGTGCTTGGTGGTGCTGGAAGGCATGAGCTACCAACAAACCGCGGATGCCCTGCAGGTGCCGATCGGCACCGTGATGAGCCGGCTCTCCCGCGCTCGCGCGGCGATGGCGTCGAAATTCGCCGCTGGCACGCCTTCTCTCGCTTCGGTCGGACGCTGATATGAACATCGACAATCTCACCGACGATGTGTTGTGCGCTTATCTGGACGACGAATTGTCGCCGGAGGCGCGCATCGAACTGGAACGCCGCTTGTTGAGCGAGCCCGGTGCGCGCGTGCGCCTCGACCGCTTCCGCGACAACGATGCGCGCTTGCGCCGCGCGTTCGCGTTGCCCGACGAAGGCGCGAACGATCCGCTGCTGCGGTTATTGGCCGGCGATACGGGCGCGGCCGCTTCGGCGCAGTCGGCTGCGCGGCCGAACGTGCGTTGGCGCCGCGTCGCCGCGCCGTCGGCGTTGGCGATGGCCGCGACCGTCGCGGGGCTGGCGATCGGTTTAGGCATGCGCGACGACGCCGCGACGGACGGCGAG
>JAGNNB010000225.1 GCA_017990865.1 Lysobacteraceae bacterium | reverse complement strand
GGTGGTGGGGTTCGAACTCACCGGCCGCATGCCCGAAGGCGCCACCGCGACCGATCTGGTGCTCACCGTCACCCAGCTTCTGCGTAAACACGGCGTAGTCGGCAAATTCGTCGAGTTCTTCGGCGACGGCCTGCAGTACTTGCCGCTGGCCGACCGCGCGACGATCGCCAACATGGCCCCGGAATACGGCGCGACCTGCGGCATGTTCCCGATCGACGCCGAGTCGCTGACGTATCTGCGGCTGTCCGGCCGCGACGAAACGCTGATCGCCTTGGTCGAAGCGTATGCGAAAGCCCAGGGCTTGTGGCACGACGCGGCGAGCCCGCATGCGACGTACTCGGCGACGCTGCGGTTGGATCTCGGCGGCGTCAGACCGTCGTTGGCGGGGCCTAAACGGCCGCAGGATCGGGTGCTGCTCGAAGACGTCAAAGCCGACGCCCAGAAGGCGCTGTCGGGATTTTCCGCGACGCGCGCTTCGAAAAAAACCGCAGCTCAGATTTCCGATTTCGTCGAGGAAGGCGGCGCACAGCCACAGGCGGAGCGTCTCGCGACGAAACCGATCGCGAAGATCCGCTTGCATGACCGCGACTGCGAGCTCACCGACGGCTCGGTGGTCATCGCGGCGATCACCTCGTGCACCAACACCTCCAACCCGGCGGTGATGCTGGGCGCCGGGTTGCTCGCTCGCAATGCGGTAGCGAAAGGGCTGCGCAGCGCGCCGTGGGTAAAGACTTCGCTCGGGCCGGGTTCCCGTGTCGTCACCGAGTACCTCAAACGCGCCGGTCTGCTCGACGATCTCGAAACGCTGGGATTCCACGTCGTCGGCTACGGTTGCACCACCTGCATCGGCAATTCCGGGCCGCTGCCGGACGCGGTGTCCAAAGGCATCGCCGAGGGCGATCTGGCGGTGGCCGCAGTGCTCTCGGGCAATCGCAACTTCGAAGGCCGCGTGCATCCGGAAGTGAAACTGAACTATTTGGCGTCGCCGCCGCTGGTCGTGGCGTATGCGCTCGCCGGTACGGTCGAGATCGACCTCACCCGCGAACCGTTGGGCACGACCCCGGACGGAACGCCGGTGTTTCTGCGCGATATCTGGCCCAGCAACCGGGAAATCGGCGACTTGATCGCTGCCACCCTCGGTCCGGAGATGTTCGCCCGCACCTACGCCGACGTGTTCGCGGGCGACGCCCGTTGGAACGCCATCGCATCGCCCGTGGGCGAGGCCTACGCTTGGGATCCGGCGTCGACGTACATCAAGCATCCGCCCTATTTCGAAGGGATGACGACGAAGGTCGGCGCGATCGAAGACATCCGCGGCGCGCGCATCCTCGGGTCGTTCGGAGACTCCATCACCACCGACCATATTTCGCCGGCCGGTAACATCAAGGCCGATTCGCCCGCGGGACGTTATTTGCGCGCCCTCGGCGTGCAGCCCGCCGATTTCAACAGCTATGGCTCGCGCCGCGGTCACGACGAGGTCATGGTCCGCGGCACCTTCGCCAACATCCGCATCAAGAACCGCATGCTGGGCGGCGAGGAAGGCGGCGACACGCGGCACTACCCCTCCGGCGAAAAGCTCGCGATCTACGACGCCGCGATGCGCTACAAAGCCGAAAGCGTGCCCTTGGTCGTACTGGCCGGCAAGGAATACGGCACCGGTTCCAGCCGCGATTGGGCGGCGAAAGGCACCCTGCTGCTCGGCGTCAAAGCGGTGATCGCCGAGAGTTTCGAGCGCATCCACCGCTCGAATCTGGTCGGCATGGGCGTACTGCCGCTGCAGTTCGCGGACGGTCAGAACGCGCAAACGCTCGGTTTGGACGGCTCGGAGACCATCGATATCGTCGGATTGAACGATGGGGCGGCCAAGATCGTTACGGTCATCGCGCGCAAAGCCGACGGCAGCGAAATCCGCTTCGAAACGCGTGTTCTGCTGCTGACGCCGAAAGAAACGGAGTACTTCCGCCATGGCGGCATCCTGCATTACGTACTGCGGCAGCTCGCCGCAAAATCGCAGTCCTAGGCATCGGTACGGGCGGAAGCCCGGCCCTCGCGCACAGCGCGAGGGCGCTCGACGACGCGCGAACCGATGGTTCGCGAACGCGCCGTCTCGCCCACCACGGCGGCATCCTGCATTACGTACTGCGGCAGCTCGCCGCGAAGTAACGACCTCAAGTTCGGCGCTGGCGGAAGCCCGGCCCGTACGGGCCGACGATAGGTGTGGGCAATGCGGGAGGAAGACTCGAATCATCCCGGTTCGAGCCGTACCCGGTTCGAGCCGTGCCGCCGCAGTCGAGCATCTTGGCCCCACGAGGCCCGCGGCCGCGTGATCGGCATCGTCCAACCCCGTAAGGCCCGTGCGTCAAGGGTTCTGCTTGCTAGCCTACGGTGGCCTATGCTCCAATCCGACCATCAAAACCACACGAGCCGTCATTCAGGCGGCCGACACCATACGAGCGGAGGGGAACCAATGATTTCACAGCGCCCATGGTTGGCGAGCTATCCCGCAGGCGTGCCGGCGGAGATCGACGTCGACGAGTTCCGATCGATCGTGTCGGTGCTGCAGGCCTCATTAGAGAAGTTCAGGGATCGTCCCGCCTTCTCGCACATGGGCAAGGTCATGACCTATGCCGAGGTCGACCGCTACAGCCAGCAATTCGCCGCCTACCTGCTCGGCGAGCTCAAACTCAAGAAGGGCGATCGCGTCGCGATCATGATGCCCAACTGCTTCCAGTACCCCATCGCGATCTTCGGCGTTCTGCGCGCCGGGCTGACGGTGGTGAACACCAACCCGATGTACACCGCGCGCGAGCTCAAGCACCAGCTCGTCGACTCCGGTGCCAGCGCCATTCTGGTGCTCGACAACTTCGGCACCACCGTGCAGGAAGTGCTGGCCGAGACCCCGGTCAAGCAGGTCATCACCACCGGCCTGGGCGATATGCTCGGTTTTCCGAAAGGCACCGTGGTCAATTTCGCCCTCAAGTACGTCAAGAAAATGGTGCCGGATTACGACATCCCCGGCGCCGTGCGTTTCAAGAACGCGCTCACGCTCGGCCAGATGCACCGTCTGCCCGAGGTGGATATCGCGTCGACGGACATCGCCTTCCTGCAGTACACCGGCGGCACCACCGGCGTCTCCAAGGGCGCGATGCTCACGCACCGCAATCTCGTCGCCAACATGCAACAGTCCTCGGCATGGGTCGGTCAGAAAGCGCGCATGGGCGAGGAACTCATCGTCACCGCGCTGCCGCTGTACCACATCTTCGCGCTGACCGCGAATTGCCTGGTGTTCATGAAGTTCGGCGCGCGCAATCACTTGATCACCAATCCGCGCGACATGCCGGGATTCGTGAAAGAACTCTCCACGATTCCCTTCACCGCCATCACCGGCGTGAACACCTTGTTCAACGGCCTGCTCAACACGCCGGGCTTCGATAAGCTCGACTTCTCCCACCTCACGCTCTCCCTCGGTGGCGGCACCGCGGTGCAGCGTGCGGTTGCCGACCGTTGGAAGCAGGTCACCGGCTGCACGCTGGTGGAAGCCTACGGTTTAACCGAGACTTCGCCGGCCGCGTGCATGAACCCGATGGACATCCCCGAACACAACGGGTCGATCGGGTTACCCGTCCCCTCCACCGACGCCTGCGTGATGGACGACGACAATCGCGTCCTCACCCACGGCGAAACCGGCGAGTTGTGCATCAAGGGACCGCAGGTGATGAAGGGCTATTGGCAGCGCCCGGAGGACACCGCCAACAGCATCGATGCCGACGGCTGGCTGCATACCGGCGACGTCGCGCGCATGGACGACAAGGGTTTCTTCTACATCGTGGACCGCAAGAAGGACATGGTGTTGGTCTCGGGCTTCAACGTGTATCCCAACGAAGTCGAAGACGTGATCGCGATGATGCCGGGCGTCCTGGAAGTCGCCGCGGTCGGCGTGCCGGACGAAAAATCCGGCGAAGCGGTGAAAGTAGTGATCGTCAAGAAAGATCCCGAACTGACCGCCGAACAAGTCAAGGCGCACGCGCGCGAGCATTTGACCGGTTACAAGCAGCCCAAACACATCGAGTTCCGGACCGAGCTTCCCAAGACCAATGTCGGCAAGATTTTGCGTCGCGAGCTCAGAGATCAAGCCGCCGGAAAGTGACGGCTGTCGCGTCGCGTTCGCCTTCCGGCGGCGCGACGCGGTCGTGGTCGAGGGTGAACGAATATCCGTTCACCGCCTTGATTGCGAGCGCCGCACTGTACGTAATACGGGTATCTGGAATTGATTACCGACGACGGTTCGGAATCTGCCCTTGGATATGTAGACCATGGCGCTCCAGCAAGCGATAGTTGTCGATCGTCGAAAAGCAAAAAAATAGCAACATGATGCAGTGAGGAGATGCGAGGGTCCTGCTCGGACCCCCAATCCGACATTGCTGCTCTCTCTCGGCTTATTTTCGTCTTTAGCCCGCTCGGCGCTCCGCCGGAATTAGCCGTGCGTTGCATTTAGCGACGTGATTCGCATTTTCCAAGAAAAAAAAATTCGATTCGCCATTGACACCCCTATTCATAGAGCGGCTTAGCCTTGCAGTTTCTATTTTTTCAGCGCATACAAGTGTCATCCGGACGAGGTCGACCCGGATGGCGTTCGCCGGTCTGGGGCTCAGGGCGACCGAAGGCCTTCAAACGGGGCAGCGCAAGGGGCAAAGGGGATACGAGCCGATAGCAAGTCGGGCGGTAGTGGGGCGAAATTCCGTTCCTTCTAGCGTCGGCCTAACACCACCTCATTCAGAGCCGCTCCGACAGCGCCACTCGTCCGGTTCCAACCACTCATCATTCCAAAAAAGCACAACACCCAGGAGCTAAGCCATGTCCCTTCTCGAAAACATCTCCCCCATTACCGCCGCCAATCTGGTTCGCTGCGAAACCGATGAAGCGAATCGAACCGACTGGATGTTCATGCACGCCAACACCATCGGTCACTACCATCCCTGCTTCTCTGAGCGTCTGCTCAACGAGATGAAGCGCGAACAGGAAGCGCTCCGTCGGCGGTTAGCATCGATACCGAGCGAAAATACGTCTGGCATCCATCATCTGGTGCTGGCATCCGACGAGAACGTCTTCAATCTAGGCGGAGACCTTTCGCTTTTCGCGAATCTCATCCGCACCGGCAATCGCGGACGTCTGCTGGACTACGCGAAGTTGTGCGTTGAAGTCGCGTATAACCTGCATCGCCTTTACGAAAACCAAGTGCACAGCATCGCTGTCGTGCAAGGCGACGCGCTCGGCGGAGGCTTCGAGGCCGCACTGTGCTGTCATACGATCATCGCGGAAGAAGGCACTGGGATGGGCTTCCCGGAAGTATTGTTCGATCTATTCCCCGGCATGGGAGCGTACACATTCCTGACGCGTCGGGTATCCCCAATCGTGGCGGAGCGAATGATGTTGGATGCGCGGACCTATTCGGCCGAAGAATTATTCTCAATGGGAATTGTCGATCAGGTCGTGCCGAAGGGAACCGGCCTGCGTGCGGCGAGTGAACTGATCCGTAAGCACCAGCGAATCGGCAACGCGCTTCGTTCCATGAATGCAGTCCGTCAAGCCTCGCGGCCGGTCACTTTG
>JAGNNB010000224.1 GCA_017990865.1 Lysobacteraceae bacterium | reverse complement strand
GGGCGTGAGCGACGCGGAGAAGACGCTTTACACCAACCTCGCGCCGGCGCTGTTCATCCTGCCGTATTTCCTGTTCTCGGCGACCGCCGGGCAGATCGCGGAAAAACTCGAGAAATCGCGGTTGATTCGGATCACCACCACGATGGAGATCGCGGTGATGTCGGTCGCCGCGGTGGGCTTTTTGATTCAATCGATGCCGCTGCTGCTGATCGCGTTGTTCGGCACCGGCCTGCAGTCGGCGCTGTTCGGGCCGGTGAAGTATTCGATTCTGCCGTCGGTACTCAAACCGGAAGAACTCACCGGCGGCAATGGCTTGGTCGAGATGGGCACGTCGATCTCGATCCTGTGCGGGATGATCGTCGGCGGCCTGATCTTCAAGCTGGCCGGCGAACACGGCCCGATCGCCGCGGCCAGCGCGATCGTGGCGTTGGCGATCCTCGGCAATTTCGTCAGCCGCAAAATTCCGCACGTCGATGCCGGCGCGCCGGAACTGAAGGTGCATTGGAATCCGATTCCCGAATCGCGGCGCGTGCTGAGTTTGGTCAAGAAACAGCTCGCCGTGCGCAACTCCGTGCTCGGCGTGTCGTGGTTCTGGTTCGTGGGCACGGTGCTGACCGCGCAATTGCCGACGTATGCCCGAATCAATCTGGGCGGCGACGAAACCCTGTATCTGTTCGCGTTCGTGCTGTTCTCGATCGGCACCGGCGTCGGGTCGTTGTTGTGCGAAAAACTGTCCGCGCGCACCGTCGAAATCGGCTTGGTGCCACTCGGCGCGTTCGGCATGAGCGCGTTCCTGTTCGATCTGTATTTCGCGCGCACCGGCGCGGCGCCGGTCGTCGGCGTGGGCGTGCGCGAGTTCCTGACCGGGCCGGGCGGTTGGCGCATCGCCGCGGACCTGACGCTGATCGGCCTGTTTTCCGGCTTTTTCCTGGTGCCGCTGTTCGCCTTGATCCAAAGCCGCACGCCGAAACAGGAAATCTCGCGGGTGATTTCCGGCCTCAACATCCAGAACGCATTTTTCATCGTGCTGGCGGCGGTGGTCGGCATCGCGCTGCAGCGCACGGAGCTGGCGCTGGGCGATCTGCGCATCCCGCTGCCGGGCCTGGGCATTCCGCAGGTGTTCCTGTGTTTGGCGATCGCGAACACGCTGATCGCGCTGTGGATCTTCAGCATCGTGCCGGAATTCCTGATGCGCTTCCTCAGTTGGGTGCTGGTGCGCACGATGTACCGACTGAAGCTGCACGGCATCGAACGCCATGTGCCCGACGAAGGCCCGGCGCTGATCGTCTGCAATCACGTCAGCTACATGGACGCGCTGATCCTGGCCGCCAGCATCCCGCGACCGGTGCGGTTCGTGATGTATTACAAAATTTTCAATATTCCGGTGATGCGCTGGATTTTCCGCACCGGCAAGGCCATTCCGATCGCAGGCGCCAAGGAAGACCCGGAGGTGATGCAGCGCGCGTTCGACGAGGTCGACGCCGCACTGGCCGATGGGCAGATCGTCGGCATCTTCCCGGAAGGCGGCTTGACCCGCGACGGCGACATCGCGACGTTCAAGCGCGGCATGGAAAAGATTCTGGAACGTCGCCCGGTGCCGGTCGTGCCGATGGCGCTGAAGAATATGTGGACCAGCATGTGGAGCCGCCGCGACGGCCGGCTGAAACAGATGCGGGTGCCGCGCCGTTTCCGCGCGCTTGTGGAAGTCGCCGCCGATGCGCCCGTCGAGGGGCGGGTCGCCAACGCGGAACTGTTGGAGGCCAAAGTCCGCGCGCTGCGCGGCGATGCGGCGTGAGCCCGCGACGGATGGCGGCGGCGGTCGGATCGGGCACAATGCGCGCATGCCGGCTCGCGCCGGGACCTCTCTCGACCCCTCCTGGAGCCAGCCGCATGAACGTTTCCGATCAGGCCATCACCCCCACCCCGCCGAACTACATGGTGTGGTCGATCCTCAGCGTCGTCATCACCGTCATCACCTGCTGCTTTTGCTACACCATTCCGTCGTTGGTCACCGCGATCGTGGCCTTGGTGTTCTCCTCGAAAGTCACCAGCACCGCGAACGCCGGCAACATGGCCGGAGCGCAGCAGGCCTCGAAGAACGCGAAGCTGTTCAACCTGATCACGATCGGACTGTTCCTCGCCGGTGTGGCCTTGTGGGTGGTGATGTTCTTCGTCAGCGGCGGCATCGAAGCCCAGCAGGAACAGATGGAAATGTTCAAGCGGTTGATGGAGCAGGGGCAGAACCGCTGACGGCACAGCGTCGATGCTCGCCTCGCACCCGATGCCGACCGAACGCACGCTCGCGTTGTGGTTGTTGGTCGCCGCCGCGCTCGCGGCGGTGGCCGGCATCGTGTTTTTCCAGTACGCCGATCCGAACCACCCCCACAGCCTGTTGCCGCCGTGCATGTTCCAGGCGGCGACCGGCTACTACTGCATCGGCTGCGGCATCACCCGCGCGTTTCACGCGCTCGCGCACGGCGACCTCGCGCGCGCGTTCGGCATGAATCCGCTGGCGGTGATCATGGTGGCGCTCGGCCCGCTGATGTTGTTGCACGTCTACGGCTGGAGGCCCGCCGTTCTGCAACCGCTGATGCGCGTGGCGCTCTCGGGATGGTTCTGGCTGATCGCGCTGCCCGCGTATTGGGTCGCGCGCAATTTGCCTTGGTGGCCATTCGCTTGGATGGCGCCGGGGTGAGTCGGCGGGGCATCGAATGCCTCCTCCGCCCGGCAGTACGATGACGACCGACATCGAAATCCGAAGCGCCGATTCCGCGGATTCCCGCGCCATCGCGACTGTGCATGTCGAATCCTGGCGACACGCCTACGCCGGTTTGCTCCCAGAGGCGTACCTCGCCGCATTGTCGGTGGAAGAACGCGAAGCGATGTGGCGCAGCGCGTTCGAACAGCATCCCGATCGCCTCGTGATCGCGTCCTGCGAGGATCGAATCGTCGGATTCGCGGCCTTCGGCCCATCCCACGATCGAGACGCCAGGCCGGATCGCGCCGAAATTTACGCGATCTATGTCGCACCGACATATTGGTCGACTGGCGTCGGTCGTCGGCTCTTGCTCGAAACATTGCGCCGCTTCCAAGCGGCCGGAAACACAGCCGCGAGCTTGTGGGTTCTCGCGGATAACGAACGTGCGATTCGGTTTTATGAGCGCGCGGGTTTTTCGGTCGATCCGCAATCGCGCAAGTCGATCGAAATCGGCGGCGTCGCACTCGATGAGGTGCGTTATCTGCGCGAAGTCGGCTGAGCGCCGGTCGCCGCATGGGTACGAAAGGCCTCTGCTTTTTTGTTCCAAGGCCATCCGTGAGACATGGCATCGGCCGTCGCGTCAGCTCGCGATCAGCTCACCCAGCCCGCCACCACGAACAACGCCACCACCGCCAGCCACAGCAACAAAATCCGCCACACCAGACTCATCGCGTCGCGCAGTTCGGGCAATTCGCCCAGTTGCGCCCAGGCGTTGCCGGGGGCGTTGCCTTCTTCGATCAATTCCTGCGCCTCTTCGGCGATTTCGCTGCGGACGCTGGCGCGGGCGGCGGCAGACATAAACGCGTGGCCGCGTTTGAATCGGGCGCCGTCGGCGTCTTTCCACGCGCCGATCACGGTGTCGAAATTACCCACCAGCGCCAGCGACATTGTCATCAACTGCGCCACCGGCCAATCGACCAGCGCCAACAGGCCGCGGGCGCCGTCGCGCGTGGCCTCCGGTAAGCGTTCCGCGTATTCGCCTTCGGCCATCAGTTGGATCAAGCGATACAACAGCGCGCCGCCGGCGCCGAGCAGCAGGAACCAAAACAGCACGCCGAACCAACGTCGCAGGGCGCTGCCGAACACGGCTTCGACCAACACGCCGCCGTCGGCCATCGCGACATCGCCTGGCATGCCCAATTGCCGCGCCGCCGCGGCGCGCGCCTCGGCGTCTTCGCTACCGACGAGGGTGGACACGTCCTGGTCGAGATCGCGCGGGCCCCAGGCGTAGAACAGCACCGCCATGCCGAACAACAAGCCGACCACGCCGGCCAGCGGCGTGTACAGCGCAACTTGGAACAACACCACCGGCGCAAGCGGCGGCAGCACCGCGAACAGCGCGCCGTAACGCCCGCGCCAGACGCTTTCTTCGTCGGGGAAGCGCGCGTCCAGCCAGGTCAGCCAGACGCGGTACCAGTCGTATTGCCGCACCGCTGTCGCGAAAGCCGGCGCCAGATGGCCCAGCACGAGCGCGAAGATCACGGCGATCAGGGTGGCGGACATGGCGAGAGTTTAGCAGGCGGTGCCCACGCGCCCGGGGCCGGAGGCGAGGACGCGCGGCTTCTCGGCGCCCTCGCGATGGCGCGCCGGGTCAAAAGACCGGGGTGTCGTCCTGGGGCGCGGGTTCGCCGGCGCGGTACCAACATTCGATCAGCGCGCGCGAAATCGAGATCGACGGCGACAGCAACAAGCCGTCCTCGCGGGTTTCGCCGCGCAGCGCGGCGCCGATCTCCTCGCGCGAGAACCAGCGCGCGTCTTCTAGTTCTTCGTTGGCCTGCGGCGGATCGGGTTCGGCCTCGGCAACGAAGCCCAGCATCAACGACGAAGGAAACGGCCAGGGCTGCGAGGCGATATACACACTGCTGAGCACGCGCACGCTCGACTCTTCCATCACTTCGCGCGCGACCGTCTGTTCCAGCGTTTCGCCCGGTTCGACGAAGCCCGCGAGCGTGGAGTAACGCCGCGGCGGCCAACTGGCCTGACGGCCGAGCAGCAGGCGCTCGCCGTCGGTGACGGCGACGATCACCGCCGGATCGGTGCGCGGGTAGTGTTCGGCGCCGCAGACCGTGCAGCGGCCCAGCCAACCGCCGCGCGCGAATTCCAATCGCCCGCCGCAAACGCCGCAATGCCGGTGCCGCGATCGCCAGAACAGCACCGCACGGGCCTGCGCGAACACGGTGGATTCGAACGCCGGCCATTGCGCGGCGGCGGTGCGCAAATCGGTGCGGCCGACCTGAGCCGATGCCGTATCGAACGCGGCCGGCGCAGTCGCTCGCGCCGGATCGGCCGCGGCGTGGTCGTCGGCGTGCGCGAACCACGCTTCGTCCTGACGCAGACCGAGAAAAATCGCGTGGCGGTGATCGTCGGCGACATCGCCGCCGCGCAGGGTCAGCAATCGGCCTTCGCCGTCGCTGCGGGTCTTGCCCTCGGCATCGATCGCGATAACCCGCGCGTTGTGCCAATACGCCGACAGCGCGGGATGGTTCTCGCGCAAGGCATCTGCGCGATCGAGCGCCTCATCGACGAACGCGTAACGCCGCCACGTCGCGGGATCGGGCATCGAAGCCATCGGCGGCACCTACGCGCTGAAGCTGCTGCCGCAGCCGCAGGTGGTTTTGGCGTTGGGGTTGCGGATCACGAACTGCGCGCCGTGCAGGCTTTCGGTGTAATCCACTTGCGCGCCGACGAGGTATTGCAGACTCAGCGGGTCGATCAACAGGGTCACGTCGTCGGTGCGCACGGCGATGTCGTCTTCGGTCTGCTGTTCGTCGAATTCGAAGCCGTATTGGAACCCGGAACAACCGCCGCCTTGGATGTAGACGCGCAGTTTCAGCGCCTCGTTGCCCTCTTCGCG
>JAGNNB010000223.1 GCA_017990865.1 Lysobacteraceae bacterium | reverse complement strand
GCCTCAGACAATGTGGTTTTACAAGGATGTTGGTCATACGCAGGAAGCGAAGAAAGAACTACTCGAACTGGTCAGTTTTGAAACCTCTGACGACGTTTTCATCACCCCCAAGCCGGCTCGGCTTATCCAGCGCATTCTTCAAATCGCGAGCGACAAAGATTCGCTGGTCCTCGACAGCTTTGCCGGCTCCGGCACCACCGCCCACGCCGTGCTGAAACAGAATGCCGAAGACGGCGGCCATCGTCGCTTCATCCTGGTCGAAATGGACGAAGGCATCGCCCGCAACGTGACCGCCGAGCGCGTGAGGCGCGTCGCGCAGGGCTACACCAATGCCAAGGGCGAGGCGGTGCCCGGCCTCGGCGGCGGCTTCCAGTTCTGCACGCTCGGCAAACCGCTGTTCGACGCGCGCGGCCACATCAACAACGAAGTTCGCTTTGCCGAACTCGCCCGCTTCGTCTGGTTCATCGAAACCGGCATGGGCCTGCCTGTCGCCCGCGCCAGCCGCAAGGCCGCCGACATCGCCAGCCCGATGCTCGGCGTACACGAAGGCCGCGCGGTGTACCTGCTGTACAACGGCATCCTGAAAGACCGCAGCATCGACGGCGGCAACGTGCTGACCACGCCGCTGCTGGAACACCTGCCCGCGCACGACGGCCCGCGCGTGATCTACGGCGCGCGTTGCGCCATCGGCGCGGAGCGCCTGCGCGCGCTGGGCATCGTGTTCAAGCAGTTGCCTTATCACCTGCGTGTGGCGCCATGAATGACGAAGCTGCACTGCCGTCGTCGATCGCCACGTCGTACGGCGTATCCGTTCTTACGATCGACGCGCAGTCGGCGGTCGTGTTCGAGTCGTGCGAACGCGAACCTGAACGAACTGTCCGGAAATTCCGGACAGTTCACATCGAGGGTGAGCGTGAGGCGCTCGCCAAGGAGACGAACGGATGATGCTGAAGGACTACCAGATCCAGGTGCTGGACCGCTTCGAGACCTTCCTGCGCGCTTGGCGTTCGGAAGCCGAAGCGCCGTCGGCACACAACGACGCGAGCCGACGGGCGTTCGAAGCCTGCACCGCGGCCACCTTCGGCTTCCGTATTCCTTATCACGCGCCCGCTGCCCTGGCCGAAGACGATGTGCCCGTGGTCTGCCTGCGCGTGCCTACCGGCGGCGGCAAAACCCTGATCGGCGGGCACGCCATCGGCCGCATCAAGCGCGCGCTGCGGCCAATCGAACATGGTCTGACGGTGTGGCTGGTGCCCTCCGACCCGATCCGCGCTCAGACGATCAAAGCCCTGCGCACACCGGGCGCGCTGCTGCACGACGAACTGCGCGCGCTGCTGGGCGAGGTCGCGGTGCTCGACATCGACGAGGCGTTGTCGGTGCCGCCCTCGGTGCTGGACAGCCACGACACGATCATCGTCGCCACCATGCAGGCCTTCAAACGCGCGGACACCGAGCAGTTGGCGGTGTACCGGCCCAACGGCGCATTGATGGATCACTTCCGTGGCATCGACCGCAACGGCATCGAGGGTAGCGGCTGGTCGCTGGTGGAGGCCTTGGCCTTGCGTCGGCCTTTCATCGTGGTGGATGAGGCGCACAACCAGGGCACGGCCCTAGCCTTCGATACGCTTGCGCGCCTGAAGCCCTGCGCCGTGCTGGAAATGACCGCCACGCCGGACCGCCTGCATCAGCCCTCGAATGTGTTGGTGTCCATCTCGGCATCGACCTTGCAGTCGGAGGACATGATCAAGCTGCCCGTGGAGATGGCGGTCCATCCCGACTGGCGCATCGCGTTGCGCGAGGCCATCGCCAAATTGGACGCGCTGCAGGCCGATGCCGATGCCGAGCGCATCGCCACGGGCGAGCTGCTGCGGCCGATCATGTTGCTGCAGGCCGAGCGCCAGCAGCAGGACAATCCGGACGCGATGACGGTGGATCGCGTGCGTGCGGCGCTCATCGACGATTTCGGTGTTCCGCCTGCGCAAATCGCGCGTTCGGCCAGTGGCATCGACGAATTGAGCGTCGCCGATCCTGCTGTTCTGCGTTTCGTCATCACCGCCGACAAGCTGCGCGAGGGTTGGGACTGGCCGGCTGCCTATGTGCTGTTGAGCTTTCGCGGCAGCAGCACCCAGATGGCGCTGGAGCAGATTCTCGGCCGCGTGTTGCGCATGCCGCAGGTGACGCGGAAAACCCGCGAATCGCTGAATCAGGCTTACGCGTTCGCGGTGTCGGAAAATTTGGCGCAGGTGGCGGCCACACTACGGGACGGCCTGGTACACGCCGGCTTCGAACGGCAGGATGCGAACGCTTTGATCTCGGCCCGCGCGCTGGACGGCCCGACGGAGGATCTGTTCCGTCGACAATCCAGCGTGACGGTGCCGTTGCCGATCGAGGACGAGCGCGTCGTCGTACCCGATTTTTCGTCGCTCCCCGATGCGGTTCGAAAGCGCATCGACGCGAAGATCGACATCTCGCCCGAAACCGGCAGTTTGACGATCCGCGGCGAATGGACGGCGCGCGACCAGCAGGCGTTGAAGAGCGTGATGCCCACCGCCGAGACCGTTGCGGCGATCGAACAGGCTTTCGTGCGGCACGCCGCCCCGGACATGCCTGCTCAGGTCACGCCTGCCGAACGCGGCGAGACCTTCGCGCTGCCGTTGCTCGCTTGGCAGCAGGGCGATTGGCTTTGCGATCTCGGCAGTGCGCCTCCGCTGGAAGGCACCGTGGCCCTGGGTGACGTCGATTCGACGTTGGATGGCGTCGCATTCCCCCGCGCGGTCGAAACCTTGCAACGTGCGCGGCTGAGTTTGGGCGACGCCGGGACGCTTCGGCTCGATCCGCTGGAGCGCCTCGATGTGCAGATCGGTTTGTTCGGCGTTCGCGAAGCCGTCGGTCTGGACGATCTACAGTGGTCCCTTGAGCGCCGCCTCGCCGCCCCCGACCTGGACCCGGAGGAACTCGCCGCATGGCTTTCGGCGGCCTTGCGCTTTCTGCACGAAGAGCAGGGCGTCTCCGTCGCGGAGTTGGCGTATCGCCGATCGCGCCTCGGCGACGCGTTGGCGGATCGCCTCGCCGGAGCGCGCGCCGCGGGCCATCGTCAGCGTTTCCTCGCATTGCTGGATCACGAAGATCGACTGACCGCCACGGATCGCCTGCAGTGCGTGTTCGCCTCTGGTCGCTATGCGTGGGACTGGCAGTACAACGGCTTCGTCACGCTGCCCAAGCATTTCTTCCCGCAGATCGGCAACCTCAAAGCGCAGGGCGAAGAATTCGAGTGCGCCAACTTCATCGCCAACACGTTGGAGGGCGTGAAGGACTGGGTGCGGAACGTCGAGCGCAAGCCCGGTGCCTTCTCGCTGCCGACATCGCGGTATCGCTTCTACCCCGATTTTCTGGTTCGAATGATCGATGGCCGGATCCTGGTCGTCGAATACAAGGGCGCCGACCGCTACGATCAGCCCGAGCAGGCCGAAAAACGCAGGATCGGCGAGCTGTGGGCGCGTCGCGCCGGCGATCGATACGCGTTCGTCATGCCGAAGCAGAAGGATTGGACGATGATTCGTGCGGCACTTGAGCGATAACGCCCATGACCGTCCTGCGCTGCACCGCCAAACTGCTCAAACGCCTGAAATAGCCGGTCAAGCCGGTGGATCCGCTGCCGCAGAATAATCCTTTAGGCGAGCTGTCTATCGATTCGATGTCCATTGATGTCGCGCCCTGGACGAGTATTTCGCTCGTCCAGGGCGCTGCGGCTTCTCGCTCGCACCGGATCGCGCCCGATCGCGGCTGGACCGAGATTTCGCTGGAACATCCCGATTACGCCAGCACGCGATTCGCCCACATGCACAGGTAACGCGCGGTGTTTCGCGGGGCCAACCAGAGCGAGCGCATCAGCGCCGGATCCGCTTCCGCAGCGGTCCACTTGTTGTCGTAAATGACGACTGGGCCATTCGGTCCGGGAATGATCCTGACCTTCTTGTCGTTCACGGGTTTCAGCACTTCTTTCCAGGTGTTGAGCGATTGCGTGGCGACGCCGATCAGCCAACCGGCCGGGCTGGGGCTGATGTCTTCGATCTCATCGCGTCGGATCGGCGGATAACCGCCCGGTTGCTGGAAGAAATTGCGGTTCTTCACGAAGTCTTCGGCGTAGGTCTCGTAGCCGCTGTGGCGCCAATCGCCGAACAGAGGATTGTTGATGAAATTGGCGGCGTGCATGGGCTGGCACAGATCTGTCAGATAGTGCAGCGTGAGTCCCAGATGCACGAAGGCTTCGGCGTGGCGATGCGTGCCTTCGCGATACATGCGAACGCTGCTGTCGAAGGTCTCGGTGCCCTTGGACACCGCGTTGTTCGGGTACAACCAACTGGGCCAAGGAAAACTGGTGCCGGTGTCCGGGTTGTAAAAGTGGTAGTAGAACATCGCCCAGATCGGATGCGTCGGTTTCCAGTCGTCCCACTCGTCCGCGCCCTTGAGGCCTTCGGCGATCTTCACCGACCCGCGATCCCACATCTCCGAGATGAAGAGCGCTTCCCGTGTGGGATTTTCCATGTGACGCAGGTAGTGAACGGCCATTTCGACGATGCGGAAGTGCGTGTACTCGTTCCACAGCGCGCCGACGTTGTCTTCGGTATGCGTCGCCGAATGGTCGTGCGAATGCGAATGCCCGTAGGACGGGCCGCAACAGCAGGCAAGATGCCCGTCGGGGGCCTCGGCGGCGTCTGCGAGCACCGGCACGAATGTAAAACGCTCCGCCGCATCCAGACCGGATGCGGTCGCCGAGAACGTCGATGCGGAATCGCTGTCAGTGCCGATAAACGCATCGCCCGCGACGAAGCGGAAACCGAAATGCGTGTCCGTGTCGTCGCCGCGAGTGAGTTGGAACGTTTGCTGCGGGCCGATCTCGCCGGTTTTCAGCGACAGGCGCGCATCGTCCTCGACCGACAGCCATTCCAGCGAATCCGGCGTTCGCAACGCGAACAGGTCCGGATTCATCATCATCAAGCGAAACGGCTGGGCGCTCGCCGCATCGACGCTGAGCGCGACATGCCCATCGTCGTGTTTCGCGAGGCCGACGGGCCGATCGTCCCGGGTTCTGATTTCGACTAAAATTTCCGTGTGCGCAGCTTCCTGCGCGGTGCGTTCACGTTCCATGACTTCATCCTTGTTGAGTGGTTTGCCCCGAGGGCGATGATGACGCTGGCCGAACTGCGGAATCGGCGACATGCGGGGCGAACACAAACGGGTCGTGAACCCTGGATCCCCCCGTATCCAGCGAACGCCGCGGAGCCATACTATCGGTAACGCGCGAAACGCACCTCCGCCACCATCACGCAAGGCAAGAGAAAGACGAACATGAGCTACAGCCCCCCTCGCCACGCGCCTCAATTGAAAATCCCTGCCACCTACATGCGCGGCGGTACGTCGAAGGGCGTGTTCTTCCGGCTGGACGATTTGCCGGAAGCGGCGCGCGGTCCCGGGACGGTGCGCGATGCGCTGTTGATGCGGGTGATCGGCAGTCCGGATCCGTACGCCAAGCACACCGACGGCATGGGCGGCGCGACGTCGAGCACCAGCAAGTGCGTGATCATTTCGCGCAGCGGTCGGCCGGATCACGAT
>JAGNNB010000009.1 GCA_017990865.1 Lysobacteraceae bacterium | reverse complement strand
TCGGGTATCCCCAATCGTGGCGGAGCGAATGATGTTGGATGCGCGGACCTATTCGGCCGAAGAATTATTCTCAATGGGAATTGTCGATCAGGTCGTGCCGAAGGGAACCGGCCTGCGTGCGGCGAGCGAACTGATCCGTAAGCACCAGCGAATCGGCAACGCGCTTCGTTCCATGAATGCAGTCCGTCAAGCCTCGCGACCGGTCACTTTGAACGAACTCCAAGCGGTCACGGCCGAATGGGTGGATGCCGCCATGCGCTTGAACGAGCGGGGCTTGCGCGCCATGGAGCGCCTGATCCGCGCTCAACAACGCCGCGCCGAACAACAACCGATCGTCTCCGCCGTCGGTTGAGCCGTTCGATTGTCGTTAGGAGGCGTCCGGAGCCGGGCGCCGCTCCGCATCCGACCCGCCGGAAGTGATGCGCTCCGCTTCTCGGCGAATATGCTCGTTGAGCAAGCCTAGCTGAGCGCTCAATTCCTTCGTCCAAGATCCATGCTTTTTGGCCAACGTGGCGTCGTCGCTGCGCATGATCAGTCGGCAACGTTCAGCAATCGATGTCGCCCCCAAATTTTCGCTTACGCCTTTCATCGCATGGGCGGCATCCCGGAAGCCGCCCCAGTCCGCGCTCGACGCATGCCTCTCTAGACTAGACATGCAGCCTGCGAGATCGCGCAAGCATTGTTCGACGAAATCTTTAAGGAACGCGCCGCCGAGCCCCATCGCCGCGAGTTCTTCGAGCACCGTAGAATTGGTGACTATTGCGGGCAGTTCGGAAATCTGCTTGAGGACTGGCCGCTTCTGCGGCGAAGCAACTTCGACGATCGCTTCCAATAATTTCGCGACCACCACTGGCTTAGTGAGAAAGACCTGTGCGCCCGCTTGCAACGCAGCTTTCGCCGCCTGCTCGGTCGCGTCGGCACTGAGCACGATAACCGGAGTGCGCGTCGCCCGCCCCGCCTGCATGAATCGCAAGTGCCGTATCACGTCCAAACCGCTGACGTTCGGCATATGCATATCAAGTACGACGAAATCGAAATCGTTCTGCTCCAACATGTCCAAGGCTTGTTCGCCGTCCGCAACGGCAACGGTACGATGGCCCGCGCGCTCAAGCAGCTTGCATATCACCGACCTATTCGCTTGCTGATCGTCTGCGATAAGCGCGCGCAAAGAACGGACGCGGGCCTTATGCCGAACGAACGGATCGTCGAAGGCCACGACATTGTTCTGCGACCCCGGCGAGATGGCTTTCGATTCGATTTTCGTCAGCGGGATATCGAAAAAGAAGTGGCAACCGCCCCCTGGATTATCTTCCAAACGCAAGACGCCGCCCAGCAATTGGGTAAGCGTTCGTGCGATCGTGGTACCGAGCCCCGTGCCGCCATAGCGCCGCGCTGGCCCCGAATCGACTTGTTCGAAGGCCTCGAATATCTTCTGTTTGTATTCGTCCGGAATGCCGATACCCGTATCGCGGACAGAGAACGCCACACGCGAAGTTCCGTCGGCCGTATCGACCAACGACACAGCGAGCGAAACCGTCCCGCTCTCGGTGAATTTAATCGCGTTGTGCAAGAGATTAAGCAGTATCTGAGTGAGGTGAGCGCTGTCGCCATGCACCTCGCCCGGAACGTTCTTCTCGACCGAACACTGCAACGCGATTCCCTTGCCTTGCGCTTGTGGTTGCAGCATTTTATCGAGCTTGGCGACGAATTCTCTAACGCTGAAGTCGACTGGCTTCTGTTGCAACTTGCCGGCTTCAATTGCAGAAATATCGAGTACTTCCTCCACCAGAAGCAGGAGCGTCTGCGCAGAGGTATAGATCACATCCGCATGATCGCGTTGCTCTGCGGGCATTTGCGCGTTGCGTAGCAATTCGGACATGCCGATGATGCCGTTGAGCGGAGAGCGGAACTCGTGGCTCATGGTCGCCAGAAACTGCGATTTAGCCGCATTCGCCCGGCGCGCTTCCTCTGTGCTTTTTCTCAAAGACTGCAGCAGTCTCGACAAGTAGGCGGGAATCGCGACCAATCCAACGACCAAGCCGACCGATAAATAGGCCTGCTCCCGCCAATACGTCGAATTGGCGACCACGACCGCGAACGACGCGGCGCCGATCACCGATGCCGAAGACAGATAGCGCATCCCATAACGCAAACCGTTGCCGATCGTCACCCACAACACGATGACGTAGAGCGGCGCGAGCCCTTTCGGTTCGAGCAGCATGAGAGTCAATAGCGTCGCATAGTCGGACGTGATCCCGACCCAACGCCGAACGTGCGAAATACCGGGATGCCAAAGAATCGAAACCAACAAACCGAGACCGATCAGCGCCTCGGCGAACATGACTTTCAACATGACGCCGGTGTTGCCCTGAATGTAGCGATCGGCGAACAGGTCCAGCAGCAAGAGGTACGTGACGATGAGGCACGCGATCGCCAATCGTACGATCGCCTGGGAATGCTCGCTGTCGGGCCGATTCGCGAGCCTCGAACGGATCCATCCGGCGGCAGCGCGTAAGGCGTTCACTCCAACCCCGGCCTCTGCGAGCCTGTCGAATAACGCTGACAAATATCGTCCAGCCGCGAGCGATTGTTCATGAGCGCGCGCACGCATTGCGGGTCGAACAGTTTGCCGCTCTGTTCGACAAGATAATCGAGCGCGCTTTCGACAGTCCAGGGCCCCTTGTACGGCCGCGGCGAAATGAGTGCGTCGAACACGTCGGCGACCGCGACGATCCGGGCCTCGAGCGGAATGGTGCTGCCGCTCAAACCGTCCGGATAACCGCTGCCGTCGAAACGTTCGTGATGACGCAAGGCGATGATCGCGCCGGTTTGGATGAAACGGTTCTGACTGCCGCTGAGCAACTCGTAACCGATTCGCGGATGACGACGCATGATATTGAGTTGCTGATCGTCGAGCGGGCCCGGCTTCATCAACACATCGTCGGGAATCGCGATCTTGCCGATATCGTGCAAGGGCGCGGCCATTTCGATCATGCGGACTTCGTCTTCGGGCATGCCCAGGCCTTCGGCGATCAGCCCGGCGACATGCGACATGCGCTCGAGATAGGCGCTGGTGCCGCTGTCGCGAAATTCGATCGCTCGCGCCAATCGCGACAGCGTCTCGCGTTCGCGCTCTTCCACCTCGTGCATGCTCGACAAGAGCCGCTGTTCGAGCGACAACGCCCGCTGTTTGATCGACTCGGATTGTTGCCTCAGTTGCAGCAGATTGCGGCAACGGGCGCGCAGCTCGCGCGGACGCACGGGCTTGACCAGGAAATCGATCACGCCAGCGTCCAAGGCAGCTTGGCGAATGGGTTCATCGCCAACGACCGTGACTAGCACGATCGGCACATCGCGGTTGGTCAGCGAGCGGCGGAAGCGACGTGCGAATTCCAAACCGTCGATCGCCGGCATGCGGTAGTCCAGGAGCAGCAAGTCCGGACGATTGTGTTCGGACCAGCGCAAGGCTTCTTCCGAATCGCCGAAATCGAACACCTCCAACTCGGGACCGATGTCCTCGAGGATATGCCGCAGCATCGTGCGCGCGGAAGTTTGGTCGTCGACGATGACGATTTTCACTGAGCTGCCCCACATGGGTTTACCCCGCATCCTTGCCGGTTGTGTTCGTGTCGATCCAGATGTCCTTCATGAATCTATAGCAAATTTCGTGCCTTGACCAGAAGATAAGCGGCCGGTCGAGTCGCCCGCAATCTATTCAGATACATAGCGCCGATACCATGAACGGGGCCGATGTCCGTGAGCATAGTGCAGATGCCGCAATCGATGTCGAATGTGACCTTAAGCGGCAAATCGGGTACGGGTCGGACTAGGGCCTGTTAACGCTCGGGGTACACTGCGCGGCCATACCAAGGGCGCGCGGCAAGGAAGAGCGAGGGAGTGGCGCGATCCATGACCGAGCGATGACGCTGCGGCGCGCCCTCGGCATGACTGCCCGTTGGGTTGCGTTTCAGCGGCGTGCCCGCGGGCGCGGATCGCTCAACCTTGCCACCAACAAGGCGCTGCGCGCCCCGCGCCCGCCGGCACGCCGCTGAATTCGCAACGCAATGCACCCCGAGCGTTAACAGGCCCTAGGTGTCCGCTTGCGTCCCATGGAAGCGACGACGCTCAGCTTTCGGGACGCATGTACGGGAACAGCAAGACATCGCGGATCGAAGTGGAGCCGGTCAGCAGCATCACCAAACGATCGATGCCGACCCCGAGCCCGCCGGTGGGCGCGAGCCCCACTTCGAGGGCACGGATGTAGTCGGCGTCGTAGTGCATGGCTTCGTCGTCGCCGCCCTCCTTGGCCGCGACCTGCGCCTGGAACCGCGCCGCTTGGTCTTCTGAATCGTTCAGCTCCGAGAATCCGTTGGCCATCTCTTTGCCGCCGATGAACAGTTCGAAGCGATCGGTGATGCCGGGTTCGCTGTCCGATTCGCGCGCCAGCGGCGAAACTTCGACCGGATAATGAGTGATGAAGGTCGGTTGGATCAGATCGTGTTCGACCGTCTTCTCGAAAACCTCCAGCAGCAGCTTGCCCCAGCCGTACGCCGGCTTGACGTAGATTTTCAGACGCGCGCAATGCGCCGCCAGCGCTTCGCGGTCGCGGCAATCGGCGACGGAAATCTCGGGATTGCGTTCGCGCACGGCTTCTTCGAGCTTCCAACGCCGGAACGGCTTGCCCAGATCGATGGGATTGCCGTCCCACTCCACTTCGTCCGCACCGATGGTCTCGCGCGCGACATCGCGGATCATGCCTTCGGTCAAATCCATGATTTCGTTGTACGTGGCGTAGGCCTCGTACAGCTCCAACATGGTGAATTCGGGGTTGTGCCGGGTGCTCACGCCTTCGTTGCGGAAGTTGCGGTTGATCTCGTACACGCGCTCCATGCCGCCGACCACCAACCGCTTCAGGTACAACTCGGGCGCGACGCGCAGGAACAAATCCAGATCCAGCGCATTGTGGTGGGTCGTGAACGGGCGCGCGGTCGCGCCACCGGCGATGTAATGCATCATCGGCGTTTCGACTTCGAGAAACCGGCGCGCGTCCAACCAACCGCGAATGGCCGAGACGATCTTCGAGCGCTTGATGAAGACTTCTCGCGACTCGGGGTTGACGATCAAATCGACGTAGCGCTGACGATAGCGCTGTTCGACATCGCTCAAGCCATGCCACTTGTCCGGCAACGGCCGCAGCGACTTGGTCAGCAAACGCAGCGACGACACCTTCACCGACAATTCGCCGGTCTTGGTGCGCATCAGCATGCCTTCGGCGCCGACGATGTCGCCGATATCCCAACTCTTGAACGCGTCGTAGATCTCACCGAGCGCATTCGATTGCAGGAACAACTGCATGCCACCGCTCATGTCCTGAATCTGCGCGAACGCGGCTTTGCCCATCACCCGCTTGGCCATCAGTCGTCCGGCGACCGCGACGCGACGCCCGGTCGCTTCCAGCGCTTCGCCGGTCCAGCGATCCGCGTCTTCGTATTCGTCCTGCAGATCGCGGGCGTAGTCGCCGCGCTTGAAATCGTTGGGATACGCGACACCCTGCCCGCGCAGCGCGGACAATTTCGCACGGCGCTCGGCGATCAAAGCGTTCTCGTCGTGCGGCGGGGTGTGGGCGTCGGTCATATCGATATCCGCGGTGTGTGCGTGAAAATGAACGGTGTAGGCGCGTTGTAGGAGCGCCGGAAGGCGCGACACCTGCGCCAGTGGCAAACAGTCGCGCCTTCCGGCGCTCCTACAAAACCACGAGCGTCAGACGGCGTCGCTGCGTTTGGCGCCCGCTTCCAGCCCCGATTTCAAGCTGGCTTCGACGAACTCGTCGAGATCGCCGTCGAGCACTTTCTGCGTATCGCTGCGCTCGATACCTGTCCGCAAATCTTTGATGCGCGACTGATCGAGCACGTAATTGCGAATCTGGCTGCCCCAGCCGATGTCCGATTTGGTGGCCTCCAGCGCGTCGCGCTCGGCGTTGCGCTTTTGGATCTCCATTTCGTACAGCTTCGCTTTCAGCATTTTCATCGCGGTGTCGCGGTTTTGATGCTGACTGCGGCCGTTCTGGCACGCCGCCACGATACCGGTCGGGACGTGGGTGATGCGCACCGCCGATTCGGTCTTGTTCACGTGCTGACCGCCCGCGCCCGAAGAGCGATACACGTCGGTCTTCAAGTCGGCCGGATTGATCTCGATATCGATGTCGTCGTTGACTTCCGGCGAGACGAAGACCGAAGTGAACGAAGTATGGCGACGGTTATCCGAGTCGAACGGCGATTTACGCACCAAGCGATGCACGCCGATCTCGGTCTTGAGCCAACCGTAGGCGTAATCGCCCTCGACTCTGAACGTGGCCGACTTGATGCCGGCGACGTCGCCGCCGCTGACTTCCATCAGTTCGGTTTTCCAGCCACGGGATTCGGCCCAGCGCAGATACATGCGCAGCAGCATTTCGGCCCAGTCCTGCGCTTCGGTGCCGCCGGCGCCGGCCTGGATGTCGACGAAGGCGTTCGACGCATCCATCTTGCCGGAGAACATGCGCTGGAATTCGAGTTGATCCACGCCTCTGGCGTAGCGCTCCACGTCGGTCTGGATCGCCAGCGCGGTGTCGTCGTCGTTTTCCATCTCGACCAGGTCGAGCAGTTCCTCGGCCCCGGCCAAGCCGTCTTTCAGGTCGCGGATGCCGTTGACGGTTTTATCAAGCAGGGAACGCTCGCGGCCCAGCGCTTGGGCGCGCTCGGCATCGTTCCAAATAGCCGGGTTTTCGAGTTCCCGGTTGACTTCTTCCAGACGCTCGACTTTGGCGTCGTAGTCAAAGATACCCCCTCAGCGAATCGAGCCGATCCCGGAGGTCGACGATGCGCTGGCGGATCGGATTGAGTTCGATCATGGCGTATGTGCGGTGCGGCAAAGAGCGGGGATTCTAGCAGGCTGCTGCAAGGGATCGGGCATTCTCAGGCTGCGGCGATCTTGGCGCGCAGCGCGTCGCGATAGGTCCTGCTGCAGGGCAAGGCGTCGCCGCCGTGCAGATGCAGGCGCGCATCGCCGCTGTCCAATGGCTCGATCGAGGTCACGCGGGTCAAATTGACGATGTAGCTGCGGTGGACCCGTGCGAAGCGGCCGGGCGCCAGACGCGCTTCGATGCCGGCGATCGTACTGCGCAGCGGATAGTCGTGGCCGCGCACGCGCAGATTGACGTAGTTGCCGGCAGCCTGCAGCCATTCGATATCGTCGGCCGCGATCAAGAATTCGCGGCCGAGTTTGCGCACCAGGAAGCGCTCCGGGCGTTCGACGGGCTCGATCGGCTCGCCCTCGTCCGGGCGGTCCAGCAAACTGGCCTCGCCCTGCAGGCGGCGGACGATGAAACGATAGCCCTCCATCATCGCGACGATCATGATGTAGCCGCGGGCGTCCTTGAGGTATTCGTAGAACAACTCGCTCGGCCAATGGCCGAAGTCGTAGTCCAGCCCTTGGCTGGCGTAGGCCCAGCGCCGCAGCGCGACCATCCCCGCGACATGGACCAGCGAGAACACGACGCTGCCGAGCGCGTGCATCGGCAGGTGGCGATGCCAGGTGTCCCAATGCAGCGGGTAGCGACGGGTGAACCAGTCCACCGCCGGAATCAGCGCCAGCACCACGACGCCGCTGGACCATTCCCATACCGCGGGTTCCCAATCGGCGAAATTCAGACCGACGCGCCGGATGTCCATCAGCACCGTGATGCTGTTGGCGATGCCGTTGATGAGGGTCAGCACGACCCAGAACACGATCTCGATCGATGTGCGCCAACGCCAGAACCACGCCGGCCCGACCGCGGTGCGCGAGGGCTGCGGCGGAGCGGCGGCGAGGTCGGGGTCGGTGTCGGATGTCACGCGCGCATTTTAGAGGGCGGAGGCCATCATCGTCGCCCGATTCGTCCCTGTTCGCCCCCGGTATGTCACCGGTTCGCGGCGAAACGACACTTCGGCCCACCGATCGACGCGCACGGTGGACAGACTGCGCCCTTCTCGATGCGGAGCGCTGCCATGGAACGCCGTTACGATGTGGACTGGGTGCGGATCGCCGCGTTCGGACTGCTGGTGCTGTACCACACCGGCATGTATTACGTGAGTTGGGGCTGGCACGTCAAAAGCCCGTTCGCCAGCGAGACGCTCGAACCGTTGATGCTGCTGACCTCGCCATGGCGGCTGTCCTTGCTGTTCTTCGTCTCGGGGGTCGCCACCGCCTTTCTGTACCGAAAGACCCAGCGAGCCGCCGGCCGCGGTTTCCTGGGCGCGCGCTCTTGGCGGCTGCTGGTGCCGCTGATCTTCGGCATGCTGGTGGTGGTGACGCCGCAGGCCTATTACGAGGTCGTCGAGAAATTGCCCGGCGGTTATCGCGACGGCTATCTCGCCTTCTGGGGGCGCTATCTCCAAGGCGACGGCAGCTTCTGTCGGGAAGGCGACTGTTTGGACGTTCCGACCTGGAACCATCTGTGGTTCGTCGCTTATCTCTGGGTCTATACGGTGATCGCCTGGGCGTTGTTGCGCTTCGCGCCGAGCATGACCGAACGCGCGAGCGCCTGGTGCGAGCGGCGGTTGTCGGGATCGGGCGCGCTGATCTGGCCGATCGTGCTGTTGGCGCTGGCGCGTCTGGCCTTGGTCGGCCGCTTCGAATCCACGCATGCGCTGGTCGACGACTGGTACAACCATGCGCAGTACCTGCCGATGTTCCTGCTGGGCATCCTGATCGCGACCCGCGACGGCGTCTGGGACGCGCTGCAGCGCTTGCGTTGGCCGGCGCTGATCGTCGCGGCCGTCGGTTACGCCTTCATCGTTTGGTATTTCTACGGCAGCGGCTACAGCGACGAAACCACGCCGCCGCCGGACATGCTGCGAATGACGCAACGCGTGGTCTGGTCGATGTTTCAGTGGTCCGCGATCGCCGCGATCTTCGGCTTCGCGCGCGGCATCGCCTTCGTCGATTCGCCGGCCCTGCGCTATCTGCGCGAAGCGGTATTTCCGGTCTACATCCTGCACCAGACGGTGATCGTCGTACTCGCCCACAACGCGAAGCCGCTCGGCCTTCGCCCGATGATCGAAGGCCCGCTGCTGGTCTTGGCGACGTTCGCGCTGTGCTTCCTGGGGTTCGAGATCATCCGTCGCGTGCGCTGGCTGCGACCCCTATTCGGATTGAAGCGCACCACCGCCCACGTAGAGCGGAGCGAAGCTCCGCTGACCTATACCCGACCCGCGTAGAGCGGAGCAAAGCCTCGCTACCCGATTCACCACGTAGAGCGGAGCGAAGCTCCGCTACCGACCTCGGTATTTCGCTGAGCGGAGCTGCGCTCCGCTCTACAAGGGACCTGGCGATAGTAGAGCAGAGCGAAGCTCCGCTGCCCAATTCCCGCGTAGAGCGGAGCGAAGCTCCGCTACCGATCTCGGTATTTCGCTGAGCGGAGCTTCGCTCCGCTCTACAGGGACTTGGCGATAGCGGAGCTTCACTCCGCTACGATCGATGCAGTGCAAGCGGAGCTGCGCTCCGCTCTACTACCGGACCTCGAACTCGCCCACCAACACCGTTTCGCTTTTGCCGCTGAGGCGGAGCGTGACGGTCTGATCCTGCTGACGCTTGGTGCCCCAGCCGGTGCTTAGCGTGAGCGAGAGCGTGGTCGCACCGGTCACGATCTGCTGGCGGTCGCCGAAGAAATTCGCTTCGACTTTGTATTTGCCGGGCTTCGCGTCCTTCAGCACGAATTCTTCGGGGCCGTAGCCGCCGGTGAAATCGTCGCTCAACAAGCCGCCCTGATAAGTGTTGCGATGGCCGTAGTAGCAGCGCTCGCCGTTGGGGTCGGTCACCCACAGGTCCATGTCGCTGTTGTCGCTGTCCCAGGCCAATACCGCGCGCAGATCCAAGGGCATGTTCTTGAGCAAACGAGCGTCGATGAAGTCGGTGTTCAGCGGCTTCGGGCTGGTCGCGACGATCGCGTTCAACTCGTTCAGCACCACCGCATCCACTTCGGAAAAACGGCCGTCCCACGGGCGCACGATCACTTCGTACAAACGTTCGATCGCTTCCTGCCGCTCGCCGGCCGCGGCCAGCGCGAGCCCCAGGTCGCGATGGCTTTGCGGCTCTTCCTCGGCCAAACGCAAGACGTCGCGGAACATCTCGGCGGCGCGGTTCCAATCTTTCGCCTGCATCAACCGATAACCGAGCACGCGCAGGATGTGGCGGTTCTCCAGTTCCATTTCGGCCAGATTGGACAACACGCGCAGCGCTTCGGCGCGGCGGCCTTTGCGCAGCAGGATATCGCCGACATCCAGATAGAAGGCGGTGCTGCCGGCATGGCTGTCGCGTTCGTCCAGATAGAACGCATAGACGTCTTCCGGCGCGGCATCGCGTAAACGGCGCGCGTACGGCGAATCCGATTCCCACGGTTGCAGGCGAATGGACACGCCTTGGCCGGCTTTCGAGGCGTCGGTGCCTACCATCTTCGCCAAGGCTGCCGGGGATTCGGCTTCTTCGCGGCGGTTACGCGCGCCCGCGATCGCAACGCTGTCGAGTTCCGAAGACGCCTCGGGCGCACCCGCCGGCGGCGGGGCGGGCGGCGGCGGCGGCGGTGCGCCTGCCATGGCCGGCGCGGGCGCATCCGCAGCCAGATAACCTCGATTCTCCGCGTCGCTCGCGATCTGCTGTCGATCGTCTTTCGCGGGCGCGGGCGGCGTCTTCGGATAATCGCGTTCCCACCACGTCACGCGTTGGGCGAATCGCGCGGCGATCTCCTCGATCCGATCGCTCCGCGTCCGCTCGCGTTGTTCGCCCTGCTGTTGTTTCAGCATCGCGACGCGTTCGCGCAACGCGGCCGGCGCGGGGATGTCGTAACGCACGTAATCTTCGGCGGCTTCCAGCACCAGCAGCGAGGTGCCCGGCGTGACGACGCCGAAACGCTGGCCCATGCGCGCGATCTCGGCGCGGTGGCGCTCGGGTTGTTCGGCGCGCGCGGCGATTCGCCATGCGCCCCAGAGCGCGGCGACGCGGTCGCTTTCGCTCGCATCGGACGCGATCGGCACATTCAGACTGCGCGTCTTGCCGCCTTCGCGCAGCGTCACTTTCACGGATGCGCTGTCGTCGGTCATACGTCCGGCGATGCGCAGCAGGCCGCCATCCACATCCCACGACTGCGGTTGCAAATCCTCGATACCCTCGCCTTCCAGCGCGACGATGCGAGTGCCGCTATCGAGCAAGGCGCGCGCGGCTTCTTCGACGCCGCCGCGACCCTGCCATTGCACCGATCGTCCGCCGCGCGCACCGGTCACTGCGGTCAAACGCGCGGCGTCGGTTTTCGCGCCCGCACTGCTCAGCGCGTACAGCGCTTGACCCGGGGCCAGCGTCGGAAACGGCGCATCGCCGTAAGTGCGCAGGCCATCGCTCACCAGCAGGTATTCGCCGATCTCGGCCTTCGGCGCCCAATCGGCCAGATCGCTGGCGCCGTCGTATATCGCCTTCTCCAACACGGCGCGCAGCGCGCTCCAATCTCCGCCGCGAATCTCGAACGCGCCCGCATCCTCGCCCGTGTCGCGCAACAGGCGCAACGACACGCGGCCATCGCCCATCGCCGCGAAATAGCGGTTCAACAAGGCGAACTCGCTCGCGCGATCGCGTTCGCGGGCCGACGCCGAGGCGTCCCAAAGCAAGCCGACCGCCTTGGGTATGCGACGCGGCGCAGACGGCGCCGCCGACATCGGCAGTTCGATCATCGCGAAACGCTCGCCATCGAAGCGCTGGATGAAGGCTTGCGGCGTACTCGCCGCAGGCAGGCGCAGGCGCAACGTCGGCAAGCGGCGCGGTGCTTGGTTCGAGACGCGCTCACGCAGAACTTCATGCGTCGCGGCATAGCCGCCGCGCGCGCGCTCGAATTTCAGCGCGTCGAAACTGCCGCTCTGCGTCGGTTTGGCGTCGATGCCGCGCGCGCGCACCGAGAGCGACAGAAGATCCGCATCGGTCAGTATTTGCACCGGCACATCCAAGCGCCACGCATCGCCGTCGCGGGCCAGGGCCTCGTCGATGGTCACGCGCGCGCGGCGCGTGCCGTGCGCGGGAATCGGATACACGCGCAGCCGGAAATGATTGCCGGCGGTTTGTTCCAGCAGACCCGGATCGACATTGCGGCGTTCGATGCTCTCGAACACCTGCTGCGCTTTTTGTTTCGGCACAGGTACCGCTTCGCGCATCTCATCGCCGATGTCGAGCGCGAACGCCGACACCTGCTGCCCAGGCTGCAGCGGAAATTGCAGATTGCCTTCCAGCACGGTGTCGTTCGGATTGAACAGCGTCAATTCGACGACGGTGCGAGCCAAACCACCGTCGGTTTCCACCGACATCGTCGCCGAGCGCAAGGTCACGGGCGTTTTGCCGCCTTGGGATTGGATCAACGGCGGCGCAGTGATCGCGGCGATCGGTTCCGTGCCGCTCGGGCGCGGGAGGCGTTCCTGCGCCCTGGGCGGAGAACTCGTCAGCGCCGAAGCGACGACGAAGGTGAGCAAAGCGGCGATTCCGGTGGATTTGGACATAGCGAAGTCTCGATGCGGTCGGTGGCGCCGGCCATAAGGTCCGGACGATGCGCATTGCGCGTCGCCCGCTGACAAACGTTCGGGATTCGGGAATGGGGTCGATCGGCTGAGTCGGACTCAAAGTGGAACCCGAGTCGTACTCGTATCAGGCCCGCGCTCGACCCGCCCCGTCCCCAGTCGACCCGAGTCGATGCCCGCATGCTAACCCGTCGCGGCGAACCGGCAAACACAAGGCTGCGATGTCGAAATGCCGCACGCGGCCGAGGCGGTCACGGCGACGACACGGCAGCGGTCACGACGCGGGCTCGCAGTGCACGACGACCAATTGCACCGCGTCGCCGCCGCGCCAGTCGTCGGGCTGTAGGCGATACACGATTCGCGCGATCCGCGGCGGCGGCGCACGGCCCGCGCCGAAATGGATCGCATCGAGCCGCAGTTCGCCGCGCGCGGCACCCGGGCGCGCCAGCTCCAGCTTCGCGTGCTGTTCGCCGACGATCTTCCAGTTCGTCACTTCGAACACATCATCGAAGACCGGCTCCGGAAACCCCTGCCCCCACGGCCCGCCGTCGCGCAGCGCCAACGCAGTCTCGAGGGTGCAGTGTTCGACCGGAATCGCGCCGTCGCTGAGCAGCACGTCCTGCAGCGACTCGGGCGTCAAACTCTCGGCTGCGGCGGTTTCGAATGCGGCGCGAAACGCGGGCAGATCGCTCATGCGCAGGCTCAAGCCCGCCGCCATCGCATGACCGCCGAATTTCTCGATCAACCCGGGATGTCGCGTATCGACGGTGGCCAAAGCGTCGCGAATATGGAACCCGGCGATCGAACGCGCGGAGCCGCGCAGCAAATCGCCGCCCGGTTCGCTCGGCGCGAAGGCGATCGTCGGGCGATGCAGGCGTTCCTTGATTTTCGACGCGACCAAACCGACCACACCCGGATGCCAGTCGTCGTGATGCAGCACGACGCTGGCGCGGTCGCCGACGCCCGCCGTCGACGCATCGTTCAAACCGACCGCCTGCAGCGCCGCCTCCGCATCGTCCAGCATCTGCTGCTGCACGCCGCGGCGTTCGGCGTTGATGCCGTCGAGTATCTCAGCGAGTTCGCGCGCGCGTCGCGGGTCGTCGCAGAGCAGGCATTCGATGCCGAGGGTCATATCTTCGAGGCGCCCGGCGGCGTTGATGCGCGGCGCCAGGGCGTAACCGATGTCGGCCGCGGTGAGCGCGTTTTCGCGGCGACGCGCGACCTCGATCAACGCGCGCAAGCCGCAAACGCCGTGCCCCGCGCGCAATCGTCGCAAACCAGCGGCAACGAGCGCGCGATTGTTCGCGTCCAATCGCACCAAATCGGCGACGGTGCCCACCGCCACCAAATCCAGCAATGCGGTCAACTCCGGATCGCCCGCGGGAAATCCGCGTGTCGTGCGCAGTCGTTGCCGCAGCGCGAGCAGCACGTAGAACATCACGCCGACGCCGGCCAATGCCTTGCTCGCGAAACGGTCGCCGGGCAGATTCGGATCGACCACCGCATCGGCCTGCGGCAAGCGCTCGCCCGGCAAGTGATGATCGGTGACCAGCACGCGCCAGCCATAGGCTTTCGCCGCATCGATGCCGGCATGGCAGGCGATACCGTGATCCACCGTGATCAAGACATCGGGTTGCAGCGCGCGCAAATCCTCCACCAGCGCGGGCGAGAGGCCGTAGCCGTGCACCGCGCGATTCGGTACCGCGTACGACACGCGCTGCGCGCCGAGCATGCGCAACCCGCGCACGCCCACCGCGCAGGCGGTGGCGCCGTCGCAGTCGAAATCGCCGACGACCACCAGATGCCGGTCGTGCGCGATCGCGTCTTCCAGCAAGTCCACCGCCGCGTCGATGTTCGACAGCCCGTCGGGCGGCAGCAATCCGGTCAATTTGGGTTGCGCCAGCGCGAATTCGGTGGCGCCGCGCGCGGCGTAAAGATCGCGTAGAAACGGCGAGATCGTCGCCGGCCAATCGCCGACCGCGGTCGCGGCCTCGCGGCGTCGAATCGTGCGCACGGCGCTCATCGCGCGGGCGTCCACGGCGCACGCCAGAACCGCCAGCGCTGCGCCGCGCGTAGACGCAGCCGGCGACCGTCCGTGGCGTCGAGCGTGAGCGACGAGATCGCGCCCGAACGCAGCGCGGCCATCGCGGGACGCAGCCAATCGTCCTGGAATCGTTTCAGATCGCGCTCGCGGTGCAGGTCGTACAGGCCGGGCATCGCGCTGGTCGCAGCGCCGTCAGCGGTTCCGGTTTCCGCGAATCGCGGCGGCAGCGCGGCCTCGGGCACGCCCGCGAAATACGCGCAATCGCGCAACGTGTCGTCGTCGCTGCGCACGCGCGCCGCCGCGATGCGCACGCGATCGGGCAGACGGCCGCCGCCCCACACCCACAGCGCATTGATCGGCGGCAGGCCGCGTTCGCGTCGCCGCTCGTTCGCCGGATGCTGGTGCAGCACGATCTGCGTTTCGTTGAGCAATGCGCGCCACACGCGCGCCGCATCGCCGTGCGGCAAGTGCTCGAACATATCTTCGCCCAGCGCGGCTTCCGGCTCGCTGAAATCGGGCCATTGGCTACCCGCCGGCAGGCGCAAATACCAACGCGTCGGCGTGGGCGCATCCAGCGCGAATCCGCGGTCGCCGAACAGCGGGCGCAGCGCCGACAGCATGGCGTCGGTTTCGTCGCGGGTCGGCGACAGCGCTTCGCCGTAGGCGAGCAAACGCGCGCCGTTGATGTCGGGACGCACATACGCCGGATCGGCGCGCAACCACGCGGCATCGGCCGCATCGTCCGCGTCGCGATGACGCGACAGCGCGGCGGGCGACCAACGTGCCGGCAGCAGTTCGACGTAACGCAAACGCTGCCCCGCACGCCCTGTGTCCGCCTGCGGCAGCGCATCGGCGCGACCGAGCGCTCGAGCGCAGTCGGCGGTGAACGACTGTCGTCCGAACGCGGCCCATTCGGGCAGCAAGAACACCGCTTCCGTGGCGCTGGTCGCTGCTGCGCTCGTCGCTGCGCTCATAGAAGGCTTCATGGCGCCGATGGCGCTGATCAGCCGCGATATTCGACTTGCATCAACTCGTACTCGCGCTTGCCCGCGGGCGCGTCGATTTCCACGACATCGCCCTCGTGCTTGCCGATCAACGCGCGCGCCAACGGTGACGAAATCGCGATCATGCCCAGTTTGATGTCGGCTTCGAGGTCGCCGACGATCTGGTAGTTCTTCTCTTCGCCGCTTTCCACATCGGCCAGGACGACGCTGGCGCCGAACACCACCCGCGAGCCGGCGTTGAGCGTGGACACATCGATGACTTGCGCGTGGGACAGTTCCGCTTCGAGCTGCTTGATGCGGCCTTCGATGAAGCCCTGCTGCTCGCGTGCGGCGTGATATTCCGCGTTCTCGCGAAGATCGCCGTGCGCGCGCGCTTCGGCGATCGCGGCGATCACCGCCGGCCGCTGCACCGACTTCAATTGTTCGAGTTCTGCGCGCAAACGTTGCGCGCCTTTGAGGGTGAGCGGGGCTCTCATGCTGGCTCCGATGCCTGATTGATCGATTCGTGTAATTCTTGCAGAGCCCAGACCGGGCCGGTGTCGCGATATTCGAGCGAATGCAACAACGCCTTCGCGCCAGAAATAGTCGTCGAATAGGTGACGCGTTGCTGCAAGGCTTCGCGGCGGATCGAGAACGAGTCCGCGATCGCTTGCTTGCCTTCGGTGGTGTTGACGATGTACGCGATTTCTCCGTTCTTGATCCGATCGACGATATGCGGGCGGCCTTCGATGACCTTGTTGACCAGTTCGCAAGCGATGCCTTGCTCGCGCAGCCACGCCCCGGTGCCCGCGGTGGCGACCAAGCCGTAGCCGCGGCGAATCAACTCGTTGGCGACCTCCAACACGCGACGCTTGTCGGGATCGCGCACCGAAATGAAGGCTTTGCCGATCGGCGGCGCCTTGATGCCCGCCGCTTCCTGCGCGCGCGCGAACGCGGCGCCGAAATTCTCGCCGACGCCCATCACTTCGCCGGTCGAACGCATTTCCGGGCCCAAGATTGGATCGACGTTCTGGAATTTCGCGAACGGGAAAATCGCTTCCTTCACCGAGTAGTAGCGCGGGATCACCTCGACGGTCGCGCCCTGCTCCGCCAGCGTTTTGCCGGCCATGCAGCGCGCCGCGATTTTCGCCAAGGCCATGCCCGTGGCTTTGGACACGAACGGCACGGTGCGCGAGGCGCGCGGGTTCACTTCCAGCAAGAAAATGCTGTCGCTGCCGTCGTCCTCGGTTTGCACCGCGAACTGCGTGTTCATCAAGCCCACGACCTTCAACGCCTTCGCCAAGGCGCGCACTTGATCGCGCAGACGATCCTGCGTGGCCGGCGCGAGTGAGTACGGCGGCAGCGAGCACGAGGAATCGCCCGAATGCACGCCGGCTTCCTCGATATGCTGCATCACGCCGCCGATCAGCACCTGGCCATCCTTGTCGGCGATGATGTCGACATCCACCTCGACCGCGTGATCGAGGAAGCGATCGAGCAACACCGGCGAATCGTTCGAGACCTTCACCGCCTCGCGCATGTAGCGTTCGAGATCGGCGTCGGCATGCACCACTTCCATCGCGCGGCCGCCGAGCACGTAGCTCGGTCGCACCACCAGCGGATAACCGATTTCGCGGGCGAGCGTCAGCGCTTCTTCGGCGCTGCGCGCGGTGCGGTTCGGCGGCTGCAGCAAGCCGAGCTGGTCCACCAACTTCTGGAAGCGCTCGCGATCCTCAGCCAAGTCGATCGAATCCGGCGACGTGCCGATCACCGGCACGCCGTTGGCTTCCAGCGCGCGCGCGAGTTTCAGCGGCGTTTGCCCGCCGTACTGCACAATCACGCCCTTGGGCTTCTCCAACTCGACGATCTCCAGCACGTCTTCGAGCGTCAACGGCTCGAAATACAAGCGGTCGGACGTGTCGTAGTCGGTCGAGACGGTTTCCGGGTTGCAGTTGACCATGATGGTCTCGTACCCGTCTTCGCGCAGCGCCAGCGATGCGTGGACGCAGCAATAGTCGAATTCGATGCCCTGCCCGATCCGGTTCGGGCCGCCGCCGAGTACGATGATCTTGTCGCGGCCGCTCGGCGCGGCCTCGCATTCGTCCTCGTAGGTCGAATACAGATATGCGGTGGTGGTGGCGAACTCGGCCGCGCAGGAATCCACGCGTTTGTAGACGGGGCGTACGCCGAAGGCTTTGCGCAGGGCGCGCACCGCCGATTCGTTGGTACCGACCAACTTCGCCAAACGCGCATCGGAGAACCCTTTGCGCTTGAGCGCCCGCAAACGCTTCGCATCGAGCGCATCCAGACCGGCGGTCGCAACCTCACGTTCGCAAGCGACGAGCTCTTCGATTTGATCGAGGAACCACGGATCGACGAACGACAAGCGGTGCACATCGTCCACGCTCATCCCGGCGCGGAAGGCATCGGCGAGATAGAACAGACGCTCCGCGCCGGGTTCTTTCAACTCGCGGCGCAGACGCGCTTTATCTCCGTCGTTACTCAGATCGAGCCCGGTCGGGTCGAAGCCGGACTTGCCGGTCTCCAGGCCGCGCAGCGCTTTCTGCAGCGACTCCTGGAAGGTGCGACCGATCGCCATCACCTCGCCCACCGATTTCATCTGCGTGGTCAGGCGCGCATCGGCAGCGGGGAATTTCTCGAATGCGAAACGCGGAATCTTGGTAACGACGTAATCGATGCTGGGCTCGAACGACGCCGGCGTCAGCCCGCCGGTGATTTCGTTCTTCAATTCGTCCAGGGTGTAACCGACGGCGAGTTTGGCCGCGACCTTTGCGATCGGAAAGCCGGTCGCCTTCGACGCCAGCGCCGACGAACGCGATACGCGCGGGTTCATTTCGATCACCACCACGCGGCCGTCCTGCGCGTTGATGCCGAACTGCACGTTGGAGCCGCCGGTGTCCACACCGATTTTGCGCAGCACCGCGATCGATGCGTCACGCAGGCGCTGATATTCCTTATCGGTCAGCGTCTGCGCGGGCGCCACGGTGATGCTGTCGCCGGTATGCACGCCCATCGGGTCGAGATTCTCGATCGAGCAGACGATGATGCAGTTGTCCGCGGTGTCGCGAACCACTTCCATCTCGAATTCCTTCCAACCCAGCACCGATTCTTCGATCAGCACTTCATGCACGGGCGAAAGATCGAGACCGCGCTTGGCGATCTCTTCGAACTCTTCCTTGTTGTACGCGATGCCGCCGCCGGTGCCGCCGAGGGTGAAGCTGGGGCGAATGATCGTCGGAAAGCCGACTTTGGTCTGAATTTCCAGTGCCTGCTCGAAATTCTTGGCCACTTCGGCTTTCGGGCATTCCAGACCGATGTCCTGCATCGCGATGCGAAACAACTCGCGGTCTTCGGCCATGCGGATCGCTTCGCGCGAGGCGCCGATCAACTCGACGCCGTATTTTTCCAGCACGCCGTGATCGGCGAGATCGAGCGCGCAGTTGAGCGCGGTCTGGCCGCCCATCGTCGGCAGCAGCGCGTCGGGTTTTTCCTTGGCGATGATCTTCTCGACCGTCTTCCAATGGATCGGTTCGATGTAGACCGCGTCCGCCATATTGGGATCGGTCATGATCGTCGCCGGGTTGCTGTTGACCAGCACCACGCGATAGCCCTCGTCGCGCAGCGCTTTGCAGGCCTGTGCGCCGGAATAATCGAATTCGCAGGCCTGACCGATCACGATCGGGCCGGCGCCGATGATCAGGACGGTCTGGATGTCGGTGCGCTTGGGCATGTCGGAACCTGTGAGAATATCTATCGTGATGGAACGTGGATCATTCGCGAAGCGAGATACGGTCGCCGGGCGGCGGCGGCGAATCGAAGCGCGAAAACAATTTGGAGAACGGGATCGAACACGCTTCCATCGCTTTGAGAATCAATCTTTCGGCGTTCCGCTCTCCGGCGGAAACGCCTGCCTCGAAAGGCGTGCTTCCCGTCTGACGGAGCCCCTTCTCGCTGAATCCGACCAGTTTTCGCAACGGCGCATGTTCCTCGTCTTCGATGAACCCGACGAACGCGAGCATTTGATCCGCGGACACTTTGCTCATGAACGCTTCGAAGTCGTCGTTTTCACGAGTCGTGCCGGACCGAACGCCGCTGTCGCCTTCGGGCTTCCTTTCCCGAATCGCAACGAAGACGGGCGCGACCGATGCCAAATACTCGACATCGCGCTCGAAACGTTCGGGATTGGCGGCGGCATAGGCCGCCACGTCGGCTCGCTTGGTTCGCCGATAGCCCGGCGTGGACAATTGGTCGCGGAGACAGGCGATCTCGCCCGACGCGAACTTATCGGAGGCGCTCTCCACCGGCCACAGCGGGTCCTTGGCGGCGGATTTGTCCATCTGACTGCCGAAATCCAACATCCCGACGATCGTGTCCGTCATCCGCTCGATACTCGCGTCGGAAGCCTCGCTCGCGTGCGCGGCCGGAAGGAACAACAGACTCACGACGAATGCGCAGCCCATCGCACAACGGTGCAGTTTCTCGGCAAGGTTCAATGTCGTCTTCTCGTCGGTCGTGTTCTGCGGTGTCATATCAGTACAAGCGTTCCTGCCAGCGTTCGGGCGGCAACCATGTGATGCGATTCGTGTCCTCGACTTCGACACCGCCGCGCCCGACCGCATCAAGAATCTCCGTGCGCATCGCATCCCAACTCTCCGCCTCGGCGCCGATCCGCGCCCCGATGCGGTTATTGTGCGCGTCCATCGCGCACGCAGCGTCGGCGTGGCCGTCGCCCTCCATCGCAAACGTCGCCCACTCCACCAAACGCGGCGAACCGGTGTAAGCGACGATGGCGCTGGCCAAACTGTGGCGATACGCGTCTTTCGGACCATGACGACCGCCGGGCAAATCCGACTGCGTCGTCGCGCTGTAGACCGTGCCCAGCACGAACGCCGGATAGATCGCGAACACCGCGGCGACGATCAACGACCGGCGCGCATAGCGTCGCCATGCGCCGCGCGGGCGACGCGGGGCGTCGCTGCGGTCGGTGGCGCGCGGCGCGGCGATGCGCGCGGTCGATGGCATCGTTTTGCGCATCGAATTACTCGAAGAACTCGACGGGAATCGCGCAGGTCTTGCTCAAGTCGGCGGCGAGCGCATTCATCATCTTCTCGGTCGACTGGCTCGCACCGTTCGGATCGTTCAAATCGCCGAAGCCGGTGATGGTACGCAGATCGGTCAGTTGGTCGTCGAACGCGAAAGTCACGAACGCGATCACCGCATCGCCATCGGCCTGCTTCATGTCGAATTCCGCGCCGCTGAGGCCCGCTTCCACGGTCTTCGCGACCAGATCCGCCGCGCCGTCGTCCAGCAGTTTCAGGCCCGAGACGAAGGCCTCCGGATTGGTCTGCGCGAAGCGTTGGACTTCGCCGCGCTTGCGCGCGGTCAACGCGTCCTGACCCAACTCACGCATCATGCACGCGTATTGCGTCGCATCGAGCTCGGATTTCAGTTCCTCGTTGTTCGATGCGATGACGGTCTCGAACATCCGATCGATCGGCATCATCTTCATGGCATGCGCGGTCATGCGGTCGATCGACGCGGCATCCGGCTGCGTCGATTGCGACGCTGCGGTTGCGTTGTCGCTCGCGGGAACCTTCTCGGCCGTTGCGGCGCTCGCCGACAAGCATGCCGAAACGGAGACCGCAAACAACGCTGCGACGAGTGTGGCGC
>JAGNNB010000222.1 GCA_017990865.1 Lysobacteraceae bacterium | reverse complement strand
CGGCAGAAATAGAATCAGCGCGAGATTGAGTTCGACCAGCGGGTTCATCGCGCAATTCTAACGGGTTGGCGAAAACAAACTCACCCCCTCCCAACCTCCCCCTGCGCTGCGCGCAAGGGGAGGAGCGGATCATGCGCGCTTTGCGGGGCATGATCGTTTGACGGACATGATCCCTTGACCGCCATGATCGTTTGGCGGTCGTCGATCTCTCGCTCCGCTCCCTCCCTTTCGCCGCAGACGAAGGGGAGGAGCGGATCATGCGCGCTTGCGGGGCATGATCTCTTGACGGTCATGATCGCTTGGCGATTTCCGGCGTAATCGCCGATCTCTCGCTCCGCTCCCTCCCTTTCGCCGCAGGCGAAGGGGAGGGCTGGGGAGGGGTTCGCATCGGTCGCCGGAGAGCGCGGGCCGAAACCGAGCGTTTCAGTTCGCCTTCGCGGAGGCTCTCGCGTCTTCCGCCGCCTTGAGCGCATCGAGCGCACCGGCCGCGGCCGGATCGACTGCAGCGAAAACGTCGGAAGATGCATCCAGCGCGGCAGCGCCCTCGCGTTTGAACCGCGCGACCCAGACGCCGGCATCCTTGGGATTGTCGAAGCCGACGCTTTGCAGCAGCGTTTCGCCCGAGTCCGCCGTCAATTTGAAATAGAACCGGCCGTCCTGTTCGCGATACTGCTTGAGCTGCGGCAACGCCGGCAATTTTTCCTTCTCCAGCGTCGAAGCCGGAGAAAGCTGCGACAAATCCCGAAACCCCACCGCCTCGCGCAGTCGCCGCATCAACGGCAGCCCGTGACGTTCGCGCGCGACTTGCGCGCCTTCGCGCAGCATCGCTTCGATCTTCTCCGGCTTCGCCATCAGCGCTTCGTAACGCTCGCGCATCGGCGAGAGTTCGGCGTCGATGCGCTCGAACAGCTTTTGCTTCGCGTCGCCCCAACCGATGCCCTGCGCGTAGGCCTCGCGCATCGCCGCGGTTTCCTCGGCGCTGGCGAAGGCTTGGTACAACTGGAACAGCGCCGACCCTTCGGTGTCCTTCGCTTCGCCCGGCGCGCGCGAATCGGTGACGATCGAGAAGATCAGCTTCTTCAACTGCTCGCGCGAGCAAAACAGCGGGATGGTGTTGTCGTAACTCTTCGACATTTTGCGGCCGTCGAGGCCGGGCAGCGTCGCGACGTGTTCTTCCACCGCGGCTTCGGGCAACACCAGATGATCGCCGTACAGATGATTGAAGCGCTGCGCGAAATCGCGCGCCATTTCGATGTGCTGCACTTGATCGCGGCCCACCGGCACCTTGTGCGCGTTGAACACCAGAATGTCCGCGGCCATCAGCACCGGATACATGAACAAACCGGCGGTGATGCCGAAGTCGTCGTCCTGGCCTTCCGCGCGATTCTTGTCCACGGCTGCTTTGTAGGCATGGGCGCGGTTGAGGATGCCCTTGCCGGCCACGCAGGTGAGGAACCAGGTGAGCTCGGGGATCTCGACGATCTCGCTCTGCCGGTAGAACCACACGCGGTCGTTGTCCGGTTCCAGGCCGCAGGCCAGCCAACTGGCGGCGATGTCGAGCGTGGAGCGCTGCACTTTCGCTGGATCCTGCACTTTGATCAGCGCGTGCATATCCGCCAGAAAGTAGAAATTCTGGGTACCGGGCATGCGGCTGGCTGCCACGGTGGGGCGGATCGCGCCCACGTAGTTGCCCAGATGGGGGATGCCGGACGTGGTGATGCCGGTGAGGACGCGGGTGACGGTCATGAAGGGGCAAGTGCGCGGCGAATCAGGCCGGCTAGTTTACCCGGGGCCGAATCCTCGGGCCGGTTTCCTGTGCCGAACCCTTGGCTCGAACCCTTGGTCGGAACCCTCCGGCCGCGCCGCTCGAAGCCGTCGCGAACGCCCTTGAGGAAGGTCTGAATAACGCCATCCTGGCGTGATTCAGACGTCGCGGACTCAGGCCAAGCCTGAGTCCGCTCCCGCTGGATCAATCACTTGGGTGATTGCTCCGCGAGCGCGCCATCCATGGCGCGCGGAACCTCTGAATTGTTCAGAGGTTCCCTAACCCCACTCGCCGACCCCGGGCGTTCATTGTCTGCGTCCGATGCGCGAGACGCGCGGACGCCCACCGACCACGGAGACCTTCCTCATGTTCCGCCCGACCGCTCTGCTGCTGTCCGCCCTGATCGCCACCAGTGCCTGTTCCTCGCTCTCGGCGCAGCCGCTCGTGGATGTCGACGTCATCGACCGCGACACCGGCGAGTGGTTGCCGGAATACCGCCATCGCGGCCAATACTGGATTCCCGGCGACCCCGGCCATCGCTACAGCGTGCGCCTGACCAACACCACCGGCGAGCGCGTGCTCGTGGTGCTGTCGGTGGACGGCGTGAACGCGATCAGCGGCCAGACCGCCGCCGCCAGCCAAACCGGCTATGTGCTCAACCCGTGGCAGACCACCGAAATCAACGGCTGGCGCAAGTCGATGCAGGACGTGGCGCAGTTCTATTTCACCGACCTGCCCGACAGTTATGCCGCCCGCACCGGTCGCCCGGCCAATGTCGGCGTGATCGGCATCGCGGTGTTCCGCGAGCGCAATTACCCGCGCCCTTACGATGAGTCGGCGCCGATCGCGCGCGAAGACGACCGTTACCGCGGCGCCGCCGATGCCTCCGGCAGTGCCGAGAGGAAATCCGCGCCGTCTGCCCCGCTCGGATCGAACCGTGCCGAATCCGGCGCCCGCGACAGCGCTTACGGCAACGCGCCGCGGAGCCGGATCGGGACCGGTCATGGCGAACGCGAATGGTCGCCGGTGTCGCATACCGATTTCGAGCGCGCTTCGCGAACGCCTGCGCAGGTGATGCAGTTGCGTTACGACGGCATCGATAATTTGGTCGCGATGGGCGTGATGCCGCGCCCGCATCGCTGGGACCGCCCTCGCCGCGGTTCCCCGGAAGCGTTTCCCAACGGTTTCGCGGCCGATCCGCCGAGTCGCTGGTAAGTCGTACATCGCGCCAACGTTCGTCTGGCGCACAACCCACGGGCCGGCATTGCCGGCCCGTGTCGTTTTTGCGCGACATCCGCTCGAAATGCGAGCGCTCGAACCGCGAGCGATTGGAATGCGAACGTTTCGAGCGAACCGAATAGCGTCGACGCGTCATCGCGCCGTGAACCAACCGTCGCGTTCGAGCAGTTCGAACGGATCGCGGCCCCAGTCTTCGCGCCGCGCTTCCACAACGTCGATGTGCGCGAGCAACAGGATCGGCTTGAGCGTCGGGTCGCGGCCGTGCAGTCGCGCGATCAAAGCGCCGTCGCGCGGCCGGTCGTCGGGCGCGTAGATGCGGGCGTCTTCCGGTGCGTAGCCGGCTTCGAGCAATCGCGCGCGCATCGCTTCTGCGGCGCGGGTGCAGTCGCCGTTGGAGCGCGTGGTGTCGATCTCCACCAGCGTCTCATACAGCGCGCGGAAGCGCGCTTCGTCCGCATCGACGTCGCGCGGATCGGAGGCGGCGCGGCCGGGCGCGGCCATCAGCGTGCAGGCCAGAGCAAAACCGATGCTCAGCGGGGTCGAGATTCTCGGCAAAGCGCATTCTCCTGACGAATCGCACGACAGGGTGAGGCGGTGGGGGCCTCGGCGCAAGCAGGCGTCGATGCCGCGGTTTGCGCATGCATCCGTTTGCAGTCGAGCGAGGCCAACGCGTCGCATTCGGACGCGCGCGCAGCGTATTGCGAATCGTTTTCAGGCGAAAACGTTTCCAGTCATGTTCTGTATCAAATCAGGGCACGCGATCTGCGGAAGCTATCGCCAGCCCGAGATCGTTCCATGCCATCATGCGATGCACGTCACAGGAAGGGGGCCTGTGCGCGACGACTGACAGCGGAAATGGACGGTCGAGGACATGAAGTCGGTACGGCATCAGGAGTCATGGATCATGGAGTGCGAGACCGCGCGCTGCATCCACGGGATGTTCGAGGATCGGGCCGCCCGCGCGCCCGATGCGGAGGCGGCGGTCGATGCGACCTCCCACTTGCGCTATGGCGAGCTCAACGCGCGCGCGAACCGTCTTGCGCGGCACTTGCGCGAGATCGGCGTCGGTTCCGGTGCGCGCGTCGGCATCTACATGCACCGCAGCGTCGGCATGCTCGAAGCGATCTTCGCGATCTTCAAAGCCGGCGCCGCGTATGTGCCGATGGATCCGACCTATCCAGCGCAACGATTGCGCGATATGGCCGAGGACGCGCGGCCGTTTGCGGTCTTGGCCGATGCGATCGGGTTGCGTGCGCTCGCCGCGATGTGGTCGGAGGTGCTGGGGCGCGATGCGATCGGTCGCGACGATCGGTTCTTGGCGCTCGGCGACGATTCGCCGCGCCTGATTCAACTCGCCTCGCGCATTCGCGCGACGTTCGCGATCGACCTGCACGTGCAGGCGCTGTTCGCATCGCGTAACTTGGCGGATATGGCCGAGATGATCGATCGTGAGACTGGAGTGGGGCGCGACGACGACAGGACAGACACCGACGAGGGCGGCTTCGACCATTGGATGCCGCCGGATCCGCTGCCGGCGCGCGCGCCCTTGTCGTATCAGCAGTCCGGGCTATGGCTGCTGGAGCGCTTGTCGTCGACATCGATCGCTTGCAACGCGCAAAACGTCATTCGCATTCGCGGCGCATTCGATGCCGAGCGTCTGCGTCGCGCGGTCGCGCGGTTGGCGCAGCGCCACGAAATCCTGCGCACGACATTCCATGACGACACGCGCGGCGATGGGGACGGCGAGCCCTATCAGGTCGTGCATGACCTGAGCATGCATGATCTGAGCGTGCATGCGGACGTGCCGGACATGTTTTCGTACCGCGAACTGGATGCGCCGCCGAGCGATGCGACGCTGTCCGCCCTCATCGAAACCGAGATTTCGCGGGTCTTCGATCTCGCCCGGTTGCCCTTGCTTCGCTTCGCCCTGTTCAAACTGGCGCCCGAGGATTTTCTGCTGATCCAGGTCGAGCAGCATTATGTCCACGACGGCTGGAGCATGAATTTGCTCCTGCGCGAATTGCTCGCGCTCTACGAGGCCGACGCGGACGAGGCATTGCCGCCGCCGGCCGCGCAGTATCGCGAATACGCGTTGTGGCAACGCAGTGAAGCGGCGCAAGCGCGATTCATGGCGCAGGCGACGTATTGGAAACGCAAGCTCGAAGGCGTGTCGCTGGAATTGCCGCTGCGCACGGATTTTCCGCGGCCCGCCGTGCCCTGCTATGCCGGCGATCAAGTTCGTGCGGTGCTGCCGCAGGCGCTGAGCCGCGCGTTGCGCGCGTTTTGTCGCGACGAAGGCGTCACCCTGTTCGCGGCGATGCAAGCGGCGTATCGGATGACGATCGCCCACTTCGCCGGCAGCGACGATTTCCTGATCGGCTCGGCGGTGGGCAATCGCGTCTGGCGCAAGAGCGAAAGCATGGTCGGCATGTTCGTGAACATGATTCCGACCCGCTGCGATCTTTCCGGCGACCCGACCTATCGCGCATTGATCGAACGCACCACGGCCGACCTCGCCGAGGGTTACGCGAACCAGGAAGCGCCGTTCGAGTGGGTGGTGCGCGAGGCGCATCCGCAGCGCGAATTCGCGCGCAATCCGCTGTTCCAAACCGCGTTCAGCACCCACAACTCGCCCGGGCTGCGCTTGGAG